>JBEKZK010000026.1:0-15041 GCA_049509935.1 Xanthobacteraceae bacterium
CACGAGAGAGCCGGCGACAATGCGTGGGATCTTCGTTTCCTCGAAATAAGCGTCGACGCGATAGGAGTCGCTGTCGATCAGGGCCATGACGCCCTTCCCCTGCGACGCATAGACGCCCGGCGCGAGGTTGTTGAGGTTCGTAACGTACCCATTGACGGGTGCCCGCACTTCGGTGCGCTCGAGATTGAGCGCCGCAACGTCGCGTGCGGCGGTTGCCTGATTGTGGTTGGCGGCGGCCGATTCGAACTGGCGCCGCGCGTTGTCGAGACCCTCGGCGGTAATGCTCAATCCCAAGGTCAGTTTGGCCCGCCGCTCGAGCTGCTCCCGCAGCATTTGCCGCTGGGCGTACTGCGCGGCAAGAGAGGCCTCGGCATTGGCGAGCGCCAGGCGATAGCGGTCCTGCTCGATCTTGAACAGGATGTCGCCTTTTCTCACGAATTGATTGTTGCGCACGTTCACATCGGTGACGTAGCCGGATACGTCGGGCGCAACGGTGACGACGTCGGCGCGGATGCGGGCATCCCGGGTCCACGGCGAGTAGAGATAGTAGCACGCCATCTCGTAGCCGAGAAATGCCGCAGCAGCGACGACGAGGAGGGTGAGGAATACGCGAACCGCCGTATACATCATCTTTCCCCTTCTCACGTGGATGCGAGGACGAGGCCGCCCGCGCAAAACCAGCAGGCGAACAGCGACGCCCGCGCCAGCGCGGGATGCCAAAAGAGTCGAGAGAAGCCCGCCTTGGTGAGCAGGACGTCGAGGACCATGAAGATCACCAGCGACCCGAACAGCCAGACTGCGATCCCCGGTACGAAGGCGCCGAGAACGTCGACTTCAGCGAGCATCCGGGACCTCCCGCAACAGCAGCGGTGCTCTCAGCAGGCTCGAGCGGAGGACCTCGCAGCCGGCGAGAGTGGCAGCGAGTGCCTCGCTTTCCAGCTCGTCCTCCGCAGAACGCGCGGGCGCGAGCGCCCGCCAGCGCAGGGCACGCGCGTCCCAGGCGGTCTTGACGGAGCGTCGGCGGGACGGATGCAGAAAGCCTGCCGCGGCATCGGTCAGCAGGCGTGAAATTCCCGCGGTCATCGCGGCGGGAAGCCGGCCGGTCGCGATGGCCGTCCTCAGGTCCTCGACGGCACGGGAGATCGACAGTGCGGCGATTGCTCCGGCAATGCAGGCGCGCGCCGTCGCCGGTTCATTCTTGAGGCGCGTGACCGTCGCGGCGAGCCGTTCGTAGAGGGTACGCTCATGATCCGCCACCGTGGGGTGCTGCGCGCTGCACAGGCGGCCGAGCCGGACCAGCAACTGACGGCGAAACCGATCACCTATCCGCCGCGGCGTTTCCGGAAAGAAGACCGCAAACGACACCAACGCGAAACCCATCCCCGTGAGAATGGCAATCGAGGTGTTGAGGAACGTGGACAGATCGTAATTCATGACGTTGTCGATATTGGACCCGACTGTGAAATAGGTGACGGGAAAGAGGCCGAGAGGCTGGCGCGCAATGATGACGCCGCACGCCAGCAGCAGGGGCGCGAGTGCCACCGACATGGAGACGAAGTCGGTCGCCCTCGGCAGCAGCCCGAACACCGTCGCGAACACCGGGAGGAACGCGATGAGCAGAGTGGCGACGAGGGCGAGGCTGACTTTGACGGGCTGCTCCATGGCGCTGAACAAGCTGCACATGTTGGCAGCGATGGTCACCGCAATCGCGCCGCTCGGCCACCCGGTCGCAATCCAGAATGCCGAAGCGATCGCGACAGCGAGGGCGGAGCGTATTCCTGTCAGGGCTGCGGCCACGGGATCCGACCAGAAGCCGCGGCCGACGTCGCCGGCGGCGTTCGTTCCCTGGTCGAAGGCTGCGGCAGTCGCGCGAAGGTGAACCACCGCTTCGGCGAGAGCGCGGGCATCCACCGCGTCAACGATGCGGAACACGGCTTCGCCGTTTCCCTGCGGCGTGTCCGGCGTTGCACGGATCAGATCCGCGATCTGCGGGACGCCAGCACCGAGTGGCGCGCCCGTTCGGCGGGCCGAAGTCTCGGCCACGGCGCTGACGTGCAGGGCCGCGCCCGCCAGCTGGCGCAGCGTGGCGTTACGGACGCGGGCCTCGGGGCTTTCAAAATACGCCGACGCGCGCGTTGTCTCGACCGCGGCGAAGTCGGCGAGGAATTGCCGGCGTTCACCGGCAAGGTCCTGCCAATCGAGGCGCGTGATGGCGGCGCCAAGACATTCGGCGCGCAGACGCAGCGCATGAACCAGGGCGACGAGCTTCGGCATCAGGTCGCGCGGAAATACCAGGCGGCTCACCAGCGACGCGCAGACAATTCCGAGAATGATCTCGGTGAATCGCGCCAACAGGATCGGAAAGGCTTGGTCAGGGTTCACAGCGGCCGGGATGCCGACGACAGCAACCGAGTAGCCGGCCAGCAGAAATCCATACGAGGCGAAGTTGCGCAGGGCGCCCGCCGCGAAAGTGCACAACCCGATCCACAGCGCCACGACAGCGAGGAAGAGTTCGCCGTACTGGGACAGCCCGAACACCAGGACGATCGACACCAGCAGCCCGGCGATCGTCCCGAGGATGCGGTAGAAACCTTTGGCGAGGACGAGGCCGCTATCGGGCTGGGAAACAATGAACACCGTCAGCAGCGCCCACCTTGGCTCGTCGAGCTCGAGCCAGAACGCGAGGAACAAGGCAAGGAGGCCGGCCAAGAGGGTTTTCAGCGCGAATACGACGGCGACGACGCCGGGATTGTCCGCCCAGCCAGCCGGTGCCACCGCCGCGGGCCGCGGCGCCGTGCCTGGGAAGGTCGTTGAAGCACTTGCTGCCATCACAGTTCGGTTCGTTCTCTTGCGACGTTCGCCGGATCAGAGCTTGTGCATGCACATGCGATCAGCACTGCCCTCCCTCGCTCGCCCCAGAGGACGGGGCGGCCGGTCCACGGGGGGTACGGACCGGCCGTCGGCGAGCCCGGCGTGGGGACGAAGCGGCATACCGCGCCGCGGTGCCGAGCACGTGCGCAAGCCGCCCGTCCACGTGGGGCAACTGGTATGCGAGAGGGCGCGCCAGCGCGAGTGAAGCGGTCCAAATATCAGCAAATCGTGGCGAATGGCGTGCAGCGGCATCAGCTGCTGATGCGCAGGAACAGATCTGACGGCGATCGGCTCGAAGGCCTGTTTTCCCACTGATACATCGAGTGCACGGCGCGTCGGCAATCGCCTCGGCCAACCGCCGGCGCCGTTATTTGATGGTACCGTGGACCGAGGTCATCCGAACCGACGAACGAACGATATGATTCGCCGCAACCAGGGACTGGTCAAACTGGGGGTGAAATAGCCGATTGCCGCACGCTTGCCGATCTCGGCCAGGGTCGGATACGGCACCACGATACCGGCAATCGCCTTGATGCCAAGCTTGCTGGCGATCGCCAGCGTCCACGTGGTGATGAGCTCGCCGGCATGCGCGCCGACGATCGTGGCGCCGAGGATGCGGCCGTTGCGGGCGGTCACCACCTTGATGTGTCCGCGGGTCTCGCGCTCCGCCTGGGCGCGGTCGTTCTCGTGATAGGGCCAGCGCAGCACCCGGATGCCGCGATGGCGCTGGCGCGCCGCGGCCTCGGTCAATCCGACCTGGGCGAGCTCGGGATCGGTGTAGGTCACCCATGGGATCGCGTCGTAATTCGCCCGCACCGGCAGCCCGAACAGCGCATTCCTGATCACCAGGCCGGCGTGATAATTGGACACGTGGGTGAACTGCGGGCCGCCGGCGACGTCGCCGATGGCGTAGATCCGGCGATTGCTGGTCTTCATCCGGCGGTCGACGACGATGCCGCGCGGCTCGAACTTGACGCCGGCGGCCTCCAGCCCGAGCCCGTCGACGTTGGCCCGCCGTCCGGTCGCGACCAGCAGATGGCTGCCCGCGATTGTCTCCTCGCCGTTCGCTCCCGCGACGATGACGCGAAGCCTCTCGCCGCTCTCGACCCGCAGAATCTCGGCGTGGGCCCGCACCGCGACCCCGTCGCGCGCCAGCTGATCGAGCACGATCGCGGCGCATTCGGGATCGTCCTTGGCGAGTGGCGCCGCCGCCTCGAGCACCGTGACCTCGGCACCGAGCCGACGATGGGCCTGCGCCATCTCCAGGCCGATCGGGCCGCCGCCGACGACGATCAGATGCTCGGGACACCCGGTGAGATCGAACACGGTCTCGTTGGTGAGGTACGGCACGTCGGCGAGGCCGGGGATCGAGGGCACGCTCGGCGCCGAGCCGGTGGCGACGACGAAGCGCCGCGCCCTGACCTCGATGTCTCCGACCGCGACCGTCTGGCGGTCCGTGAAGCGCGCCGCGCCCTCGATCACCCGCACGCCGAGGCCGGTGAAGCGTTCCTTCGAGTCGTTGGGCGCGATTGCCGCAATGACCCTGTGCACATGGGCATGGACCTTGGCGAAATCGACCGTGGGCAGCTTCAGCGCGATGCCAAACGGAACCGACTTGCGGATGGCCTCGGCGCGCTTGGCCGCCGCGAGCAGGGCCTTGGAGGGCACGCAACCGTAGTTGAGGCAATCGCCCCCCATCCGCCCCTTTTCGATGAGCACGACCGAGACGTCGAACGCCGCCGCCGCCGCCGCGACCGACAGTCCGCCGGAGCCGGCACCGATCACGCAGATGTCGGGTGTCAGCAGCTCCGCCATGCCCCCTCCGGACGCCCGAGCATGTTGAGGTATCAGGCGTCAGGACGAAAGAGAAGCGCCGCCGTCCGAGCTGCCGAGGCGCGGCGCCTGGGGGCCCCCGGCCGGGCCGGCATCCGCGACCGCCCGCCACCGCCGGACGATGACAGGCGCCAGGGCGACGATGCCGAGCGCCACGACCGCGATCACGAGCTGCGGGGTGATCACGGCCGATCGGTCGAAGTCGAGGTGACAATCGGCGTGCGCGGCCGCGATGCACGCCCGGAAAACGGATTCCTGCGCGGCGATCACGCTGTCGAGGCCGGCGCCGAACATGGCGAACGCGAACGTTGCCGGGATGATCCCGATCACCGTCGCCGCCACGAAGGTGCCGAGGCTCACGCCGACCAGCGCGGGCGCGATATTGACGAGAAAGAACGGGAACAGCGGGACCAGGCGGAGGAACAGCAGATAGCTGAAGGCGTTGGCGCGAAAACCCTCGGCGAGCTTGCCGAGCCGCGGCCCCACGCGCCGCACCAGCGATCCGCCGCACGCCGTCCGGGCGATCTCGAAGATGACCGTGGCGCCGATGGTGGCGCCGACGATGGCGGCGATGCCGCCGATCAGCCAGCCGAACAGCACACCGCCCGACACGGTCAGCAGCACGGCTCCCGGGATCGACATCGCCACCGCCACGACGTAGATCGCAATGAACGCACCGACCGCCATCGCATAGTGCTCGTCGATGAACACGTCGATTGCCGCCCGGTGCCGGATCAGATTGTCCAGTGACACCTCTCGGTGCCATCCGCCCGCATACACAACCACCATGGCGACCACGACCGCCGCCACCGGGCATAGCCGTCGCAGCCACACCCGGCCGCGGTGGCGGATCGGGCGCATCACGGTGGGTGGAACGTCGGTCGGCATGCGGTTCTCAAGCGGCGGCAGGTTTCGGCTGGGCGCGGGGACGCCGGCACCATAACCAGTAAAAGACAGTAAAGCTTAAAATTGCCACGCCTCTCACCGTGATGTGACGCCCGGTGCCGCGAGCGTGAACGGCTTGATCGGCCCACCGCACTCGCGCGTGCACCGCACGCGCCCGGCCAGGGTTGCATTGACTTGGATCGGGCCTGTCCCATATAAGCCGCGGGACTTTTTGCGCGCCGACTGCCGTCGCGTTGCGTCCCCGCCGACGTTGCGGTCCGACCGTCCTGGTGGCGTGGGCGCCAGAAAGATCTCGACGATTGGAAGATTGGCAAGAGCGGCCTCGACCGGCGGAGACACATTCGTGAAGCGGACATATCAACCGAGCAAGCTCGTGCGCAAACGCCGTCACGGCTTCCGTGCCCGCATGGCCACGACGGGCGGCCGCCGGGTCATCGCGGCGCGGCGCGCCCGCGGCCGCAAGCGCCTGAGCGCCTGAGGCCGGTGGCGCTCCGCCGGTCGCCGCCTTGGAACGGCTGCGGCAGCGGGCGGACTTTCTCGCCGCGGCCGTCGGCATCAGGGCTCCGGCATCCGCGTTCGTGCTGCAGGCGCGACGGCGCGACGACGAGGGACCGGCGCGCGTCGGCTTCACGGTGTCGCGGAAGGTCGGCAACGCGGTCGAGCGCAATCGCGTACGGCGCCGGCTCAGGGAGATGGTGAGGCTGTTGCCCGTGGGACCGATGCGCGTGGGCTTCGACTACGTGCTCGTTGGCCGGCGCGCCGCCCTGGCGCTGCCGTTCGGGCGGCTGTGCGCCGACCTGGCCGCCGCGCTCGAGCGCGTCCATGGCGGGCGCTGGTCGCGCAACGACGACGACGAGAGATCGCGATGAACGACCAGAAGAACATGATCCTCGCCGTGGCGCTCTCCGGGCTGGTGCTGCTGGCGTGGTGGTACTTCATCGGCATGCCGCAGATGGAGAAGCAGAAGCAGATCGCCCAGCAACAGCAGCAGGCGCACCAGCAGCCGGTGGTACCGTCGCCCGCGGCGCCCGCCGGCACCCCGCAGCCCGGCGGAAGCCCGCAGCCCGGTGGGACCCCGCAGGTGCCGGGCCCGGCGGGCGGCCAGCAGACCCTCGCGCTGTCGCGCGAGGAAGCGCTTGCGAGCTCGCCCCGGATCCCGGTGCTCACCGGTCTCATCAGCGGCTCGATCGCTCTTACCGGCGGCCGCATCGACGACGTGTCGCTGAATGCCTATCGCGAGACCGTCGATGCCAAATCGCCGCCGATCGTGCTGCTCTCGCCGTCCGGCGCCCCGAACCCGTTCTACGCCGAGTTCGGCTGGGTCGGATCGCGCGGTGGCAGCGTCAAGGTGCCGGGGCCGGATACGGCATGGCGCCAGGTCGGCTCCGGCAGCCTCGGGATCGGCCAGCCGGTGACGCTGGCCTGGGACAACGGCGACGGGCTCGAATTCCGCCGCACCATCACGGTCGACGACAAGTACCTGTTCACCGTCAGCGACGAGGTCGCCAACAAAGGCCAGGCGCCGGTGACGCTCAGTCCGTTCGCGCTGATATCGCGGCACGGCACCCCGAAGACGCTCGGCTACTATATCCTGCACGAAGGCCTGATCGGCGTGCTCGGCGACCAGGGTCTGCAGGAGGTGACCTACGCCAAGATCGAAGAAAAGAAGGCGATGACCTTCAAGGTCACCAATGCGTGGCTCGGCATCACCGACAAGTACTGGGCGGCGACGCTCCTTCCGGATCCCACCGCGCCGATCCAGGCGGAGTTCACCGCGGGTGCGATCGGCGCGACCAAGACCTACCAGACCGACTACCTCCTCGACGCCCAGACGATCCCGCCGGGCGGCAGCGCTGCCACGACGGCACGGTTGTTCGCCGGCGCCAAGGAGGTCGCGGCCATCAACGGCTACGAGAAGGAGCTCAACCTCAACCGGTTCAAGCTGCTGATCGACTGGGGCTGGTTCTGGTTCATCACCCAGCCGATGTTCGCCCTGCTCGACTACTTCTTCAAGCTGGTCGGCAACTTCGGCGTCGCGATCCTGATCGTCACCGTCGTGGTCAAGGTGGCGTTCTTCCCGCTCGCCAACAAGTCCTATGCGTCGATGGCGAAGATGAAGGCGCTGCAGCCGCAGATGCAGTCGCTGCGCGAGCGCCACGGCGACGACAAGGTGAAGCAGCAGCAGGCGCTCATGGAGCTCTACAAGAAGGAGAAGATCAATCCGGTCGCCGGCTGCCTGCCGATGCTGATCCAGATCCCGGTGTTCTTCTCGCTCTACAAGGTGCTGTTCATCACCATCGAGATGCGCCACGCCCCGTTCTTCGGCTGGATCAAGGACCTCTCGGCGCCCGATCCGACCACGGTGTTCAACCTGTTCGGGCTGATCCCCTGGGACCCCGGGACGGTGCCGATGATCGGGCATTTCCTCCTGCTCGGGGCCTGGCCGTTGGTGATGGGCGTCACCATGTGGGTGCAGATGAAGCTCAATCCGGCGCCGCCGGACCCGACGCAGAAGATGATCTTCGACTGGATGCCGATCATCTTCACCTTCATGATGTCGAGCTTCTCGGCCGGCCTGGTGATCTACTGGTCGTGGAACAATACGCTTTCGGTCATCCAGCAGTCGGTGATCATGCGGCGCAACGGCGCCAAGATCGAGCTGTGGGACAATCTGAGATCGGTGTTCGTCAAGAAGAAGATCAGCACCTGACCGTCCAATTCACCGCGGCCGAGATCGAGGCGGCGCGGCGGCTGTTCGCCGGCGACTGGCAGTTCGTCCACGCCGCCCCGTCGGTCGACGCGCTGCCTGCCATGGCGGGGTTCGAGGTCGCGGTGTCGGGCCGCTCCAATGTCGGCAAGTCGAGCCTGATCAACGCGCTCACCGGCCGCCGGGCGCTGGCGCGCACGTCGCACACGCCCGGCCGCACCCAGGAGCTGATCTTCTTCTCGCTCGACCGGCGGATCACCCTGGTCGACATGCCGGGCTACGGCTATGCGGAGGCGCCGCGCGACAAGGTCGCGGCGTGGACCGAGCTGATCCACGCCTACCTGTCGACGCGCGCCAACCTCGCCCGCGTCTACGTCCTGATCGACGCCCGCCATGGGCTCAAGGAGACCGACACGCCGGTGCTCGACGAGCTGGGCCGCGCCGCCGTCAGCTATCAGATCGTGCTGACCAAGGCCGATCAGGTGAAGGCGGACGAGCTTCGCGCCCGCATCGCCGCAACCGCGGCGGCGATCGGCCGGCGGGCGGCGGCGTTCCCGGATATCATCGCGACCTCGTCGCGGACCGGGGAAGGAATTCCCGAGCTGCGCGCCGCCATCGGCCGCCTGGCGGCCGAGCGGGACCGATAGCGATGCGCTGGTCTTCGGGCGCCGCCGCCGGTACAACGGCGCGGCCCGGAACCGCCACCAGAGAGCGCCATGGACGTCACGCCCCTCGACAAGGCCCGGATCCTGTCGGAAGCGCTGCCCTACATGCAGCGCTACGACAAGCAGACCGTGGTGGTGAAATACGGCGGCCACGCGATGGGCGAAGAGGAGGTGGCGCGTGCCTTCGCGCAGGACATCGTGCTGCTCGAGCAGGCGACCATCAACCCTGTGGTGGTTCACGGCGGCGGCCCGCAGATCCAGAGCATGCTGGCACGGCTCGGCATCAAGTCGGAGTTCGCGGCCGGCCTGCGCATCACCGATGCGGCGACCGTCGAGATCGTCGAGATGGTGCTCGCCGGCTCGATCAACAAGCAGATCGTCGGCTACATCAACTCGGCTGGTGGCCGCGCCATCGGGCTCAGCGGCAAGGACGGC
Organism: Xanthobacteraceae bacterium; assembly: GCA_049509935.1. Lineage (GTDB taxonomy): Bacteria > Pseudomonadota > Alphaproteobacteria > Rhizobiales > Xanthobacteraceae > AP-16. The sequence continues at coordinate 9,418 of JBEKZK010000026.1, forward strand.
AACATGGTGCTCGCCCGCAAGGTGCGCCGCAGCGTGGTCGATCCGAACTCGCATATCGAGAAAGTGATCGACCTCGGGTTCGTCGGCGAGCCCGAGAAGGTCGACACCACCGTATTGCGCCAGCTGCTCGGCGGCGACCTCATTCCGGTGCTGGCGCCGGTGGCGGCGTCGGCCGGCGGCGGCACCTTCAACGTCAATGCCGACACCTTCGCGGGCGCCATCGCGGGTGCGCTGAAGGCCAAGCGCCTGCTGCTGCTGACCGACGTGCCGGGGGTGCTCGACCGGTCGGGCAGCCTGATCAAGGAGCTCTCGGTCAACGAGGCGCGCCTGCTGATTGCCGACGGCACGATCTCCGGCGGGATGATCCCGAAGGCCGAGACCTGCATCTACGCGCTCGAGCAGGGCGTGGAAGGCGTGGTCATCATGGACGGCAAGGTGCCGCATTCGGTGCTGCTCGAGCTGTTGACCGATCACGGCGCGGGAACCCTGATGCATTTGTGATGCGCGAGAGGACCACATCCCTGTTCGGCTTCGTCCTCGTCGGCACCGTCCTGCCGTTCGTCTCGCCGGCGCATGCGGATCTGCGATTGTGCAATCGCACCAGCTACGTGCTCGATCTCGCACTCGGCCTCGAGGACAAGGGCGCGGCGGCGACCCGCGGCTGGTTCCGGGTCGATCCCGGCCAGTGCCGCGGCGTGCTCGCCGGAGCGATCGATGCCGATCAGGTCTACGTGTCCGCCCGGGCGCTCGGCGTCTATGGCGATCCGCCGCTGCCGAGAGCCGGATATCTCGACATGTGCGTGGCGGACGGGAACTTCGTCATCGCCGGAGCAAGATCCTGTGCGGCCGGCAAGGGACAGCGGCTCGCCCGCTTCACGGCGGTCAAACCGACGGCGGGCGAGGCGGGGCTGACCGCCAACATCGCCGAGGAGGCGGACTACGACCCCGAGCGCGCCCGGCTTGCCGGGATCCAGCGTCTGCTCGGCATCGTCGGCGATGGCACCACGCCGATCGACGGCGTCGCCGGCGCCGGCACCGAGGCGGCGCTCGCGCAATTTCTCAAGGAGCACAGGCTGCCGCCGGACGCCGTCACCTCGCCGACGTTCTTCGATGTGCTGCTCGACGCCGTGAAGCGCGCCGACGTCGGATTGACCTGGTGCAACGACACGGCGCTGACCGTCATGGCGGCGCTCGGTGTGGACGACGGCGCCGCGGTGGTCACCCGTGGCTGGTACCGGGTCGAGGCCGGCACTTGCCTCAGGCCCGACGTCGCCGGCCAGCAGTCGCGCGTGTTCAGCTTCGCCGAGGCCGTGGACCGGGATGGCCTGCCGGTCAAGCGCGACGGCAAGCCGCTGTCCTGGGGCGGCAGCACCATGCTGTGCACGCGGCCGGTGCGGTTCGAGCTCGACGATCATGCGGACTGCGCCGTCAAGGGTCTCATCGCGACCGGCTTTGCCGTTGTGGAGCTGGCCGGCGGAGGCACCACGGTGCGCTTCCGGGAGCCACGATAGATGGGAGGCAACGGACCACCCCGAGATCCGCGCCGCGGATTTGCCCATGTCGAGACCTGGGTGTTCGATCTCGACAATACGCTCTATCCGCATCACCTGCTGTGGCAGCAGGTCGACGATCGAATCCGCGACTACATCGCGCGTTTTCTCGACGTCGGCGCCGAGGAGGCCCACCGGGTACAGAAGGACTATTATCGGCGCTACGGCACCTCGATGCGCGGACTGATGATCGAGCACGGCCTCGATCCCGACGACTTCCTCGACTATGTGCACGAGATTGATCATTCTCCGCTGGAGCCCAATCCGGCGCTCGGCGCCGCCATCGAAAAACTTGCCGGCCGCAAGCTCATCCTCACCAACGGCACCCGGCGGCACGCCGAGGCGGTGACGCGGCGGCTCGAGATCCACGGGCATTTCGACGGTGTCTTCGACATCGTGGCGGCCGGTCTCGACCCCAAGCCGATGCCGCAGACCTATGACCGGTTCCTGGCAGCTCACCAGGTCGACCCTTCGAGCGCCGCGATGTTCGAGGATCTGGCCCGCAACCTCAGCGTTCCGTATGCGCTCGGCATGACCACGGTCCTCGTCGTGCCGCCGCGTACCCGTGAGGTGTTTCGTCAGGACTGGGAGCTTGAAGGGCGCGACGCCTTCTTCGTGGATCACGTCACCGACGACCTGACGGCTTTTCTCGAGGCCATCGCGTCGAGCAGGCCCGTCGCTTGACATCAATGCCGGTTGTCCGGACAAGACCGCCGCCGTATCAGGCGGACAGCGCGAGGAACCGATCCATGCCGCAGACCGAGCTCGCCAGGACCATCGATGCGGCATTCGACAGGATCTCCGAGGTCGGCCCGTCGACAACGGGCACCGTGCGCGAAGCGGTCGAAACGGCGCTCGACCTGCTCGATCGCGGCGCCGCGCGGGTCGCCGAGAAGCGTGCGGATGGATCCTGGCAAGTCAATCAGTGGCTGAAGAAGGCCGTGCTGCTGTCGTTCCGTCTCAACGACATGCGCGCCATTCCGGGCGGGCCGGGGGGTGCGGTCTGGTGGGACAAGGTGGCGTCGAAGCTCGACGGCTGGGAAGCGGCGCGCTTCCGCGAAGCCGGCTTTCGCGCGGTGCCCAACTGCATCGTGCGCCGCTCGGCCTATGTGGCGCCCGGCGTCGTATTGATGCCATGCTTCGTCAATGTCGGCGCCTATGTCGACTCGGGTACCATGATCGATACCTGGTCGACGGTCGGGTCCTGCGCGCAGATCGGCAAAAACTGCCATATTTCCGGCGGCGTCGGCATCGGCGGAGTGCTCGAGCCGCTGCAGGCCGAGCCGGTCATCGTCGAGGACGGCTGCTTCATCGGCGCCCGCTCCGAGGTCGCCGAGGGCGTCATCGTGCGCCAGGGCGCGGTGCTCGCCATGGGGGTTTTCATCGGCGCCTCGACCCGGATTGTCGACCGCGCTACCGGGAGGATCGTGCAGGGCGAGGTGCCGCCCTACTCGGTGGTGGTGCCGGGCACGCTCCCGGGCACCATCGCCAGGGGCGGCAACGAGCCGGCACCGGCGCTGAGCTGCGCCGTCATCGTCAAGACGGTCGACGAGCGCACCCGGGCGAAGACCTCGATCAACGACCTGCTGCGGGACTGAGCGCGGGCGCCGCCCTAGTGCGGCGGATTTGAAGTTCCTATCAGATTTGCGGCGCGCTCGTCATAGGAACTTCAAATCCCAAAAGCCGCACTAGACTCATAGACTTGCTAGTGCACCTTTGGATTCCGAAGTTCGCAACAGAGGATGTCGCCAAGTGATGCGAACTTCGGAATCGGTGCACTAGTGCCGCCAGCCGACCCCGTCGCGATCGCCCGCGACCTCATCCGCTGCCGCTCGGTCACGCCTGCCGAGGGAGGAGCTTTGAGCTGCCTCGCGCCTCTGCTCGGCGCCGCCGGCTTTGCGGTCGAGCGCGTCACCTTCTCGGAGCCCGGGACCCCCGACGTCGAAAACCTGTATGCCCGGATCGGCACCGGGTCCCCGCATCTGGTCTTCGCGGGCCATACCGACGTGGTGCCGGCGGGCGATGACAGCCGCTGGACCCATCCGCCGTTCGCCGGCGAGATCGCCGACGGTCGGCTCTGGGGCCGCGGTGCCGTCGACATGAAAGGCGCGATCGCCTGCTTCGTGGCGGCGGCGATCGGCCATCTGGCGCATGGCGGTGGCCGGACGCAAGGCTCGATTTCGCTGCTGATCAGCGGCGACGAGGAGGGCCCGGCGGTCAACGGCACGCCCAAGCTGCTGTCCTGGGTGAAGATGCGTGGCGAGACCTTCGACCACTGCGTGGTCGGCGAGCCGAGCGGCGACGAAGCGCTCGGCGACATGATCAAGATCGGCCGGCGCGGCTCGCTCAACGGCACTCTCATCGCCGAGGGACGCCAGGGCCATGCCGCCTATCCCGAGCGCGCCGAGAATCCCATTCCAAAACTCATGGCGCTGCTCGGCGCCTTGACCGCCACACCGCTCGACAAAGGCACGGCGCATTTCGAACCCTCGAATCTCGAAATCGTGTCGGTGGATACCGGCAACCCGGCGTTCAACGTTATTCCCGCCGAGGCGCGCGCGCGATTCAATGTGCGCTTCAACGACCTTTGGACGCCGGAGACGCTGGTGGCGGAGCTGCGTGCCAGGTTGGACACTGCAGGGGTGAAATTCACGCTCACATTCGAACCTTGCAATGCGGTCGCGTTTTTGACCAAGCCCAGTGCCTTCACGGACCTCATCGCAAACGCCATCGAAAAGAAAACCGGACGCCGCCCCGAGCTTTCAACGAGCGGCGGCACCTCGGACGCGCGCTTCATTCAGGCCTATTGCCCGGTCCTCGAATTCGGCGGTGTCGGCGCCACCGCGCATATGGTGGACGAACATGTCGCGGTTACGGAAATCGCAGCTTTGACAGAGATTTATGCGGCAATTCTGGAAGCCTATTTTGGTAAGGAATAAGCCAGTTTTGTAAGGAACTACCCTGCAATCGGACAAAACTGTTTCACGTGAAACATTTTTGTCCGATTGGAGGCCAAAATCTTACAACCCCGCATACGTCTTTCGGCCTGGAGAGCGTGGAATTGCGCAGAAATGCTGTCCTTTTGGCAGTCGGCGGCGCATGGATCGCGGCAACACCGCCGCGAAACCGTGGCTCCAGGCGTCACGGCTTCAGCCGCTTGAGACACTCATTATAATAGCCGCCACTATTCTGGTTCCAGCTCAGGCCGCCATTGGCGTTGATGTCCCGGTTGGCCTTATATTGATCGTAACAGGTGTGAAGATACGCTTCGTAAGGCGCCTCGCCGGCATGCTCGGGTGAGATTGTCGAAGGAAAGACGGCCGCGAGCGGAGCCAAGCGAACGCCTCCGGCGTCACCTTCCGATGGAACGCTCTTAGCCATAGGCTCCGAGGAGACGTTGAAATTACCAGGCGTGACCACGGCATGCACAACCAGAAAAACGACTCCGGACGCCACAATGAGAGGCACGCCATAGGTTTTTAGGCCCGCGAAAGTGAATAAAAAGGGCATTGCGTCACGCCGTCTCCGTGACACCGGTGCAACGGAAGAGGGGTCGCGGTTCAACGGCTTAGGCGGGACTTGCGGGCTTTTCGCTGAAAGCCCCTGTTGTTTAACAATGCCTGGCGATTCCTGCGCGGGATGCGTGTCAATCTGGAGCGGTGCCGTTCGCAGTCGATGTTGAAATTGGCTTGAGGCGATCTCCAGCGGGTTGAATTTATCGGATCATGCTGCGAGGTCAATCGTGTGATCGGAAGGCCTCTGAGATAGGCTTGGCCAGCCGTCGACCTTCCGCATTACGATCTGTCCTGAAGCGAGCAATGCCCAGAAAAGCATGGCGGCGGTTTCAGCGCTTGGCAGGACGGTTTGCGTCTTGATCCGCCGTTTAAATTCCTCGTGCAAGCGTTCAATGGCGTTGGTTGTTCTTATCGATTTCCATTGGCTTTCGGGGAAACGCGCGAAGGTGAACAATCGATCTCCCGCTTCTTCCAGGCTATCGGCGACGGCGTGACATTTGAGCCGCCATTTGCGGATGAAGACCTTTCGCTTCGCCTCAATCTCTTGCTTCGTCTTGGC
>JBEKZK010000260.1:0-6267 GCA_049509935.1 Xanthobacteraceae bacterium
CGCCTACGTGACCGCCATCATGGCGACCCGTTTCGGGCTTCCCGCCATCATCGGCCTCCCGGCCGCCGGCGTTGTCGCCGCAGCGTTCGGTGCCGTCATCGGCTACGTCGCCCTGCGCATCCGCGGGCCGCAATTCGCCATCCTGACGCTCGGCTTCGGATCCATCATCTATACGGTGACCACGTATTGGGTCGACGTCACGCGCGGCCCGATGGGCATCTCCAACATCCCCTTCTTTTCCTTCGGCTGGATGCTGCCGCAGCTCGAGACCGCGCGGCAGAGCTACCTGCTGGCGCTCGCCTTCGTGGTCGCTACCGCCTATGTGTGCCGCGCGCTGATGGCGAGCCGGACCGGGCGGGCGTTCATCGCGGTGCGCGAGAATGACGCGCTCGCGGCCTCGCTCGGCATCGACGTATTTCGCATGAAGCTTCTCGGCTTCGTGGCGGCGACCGCGATCGCCGGCCTCGGCGGGGCGCTCTACGCCCACTATATCCGTGTCATCACGCCGGAGCTGATGGGGCTGCCATATATGGCGGCGCTCATCATCATGGTGATCGTCGGAGGCCGAGGCACGATCGCTGGCCCGATCCTCGGCGCCTTCATCTATATCGGCCTTCTCGAGCTCCTGCGCGCGGCCGGGCCGTTGCGCATGGTGATCTTTGCGGCGCTGCTGACGGTGTCGGTCATCTTCCTGCCGGGCGGCGTCGTCAGCCTGGCCGCCAAATTCATTCGGCGTCGCCGCCGGATCGACCTGCAGGCCGCCTCATGAGCGGCTCCGCGCTCATCGCGGCCGAGGGCCTGACCCGGCGCTTCGGCGGACTGGTCGCCGTGAACGACGTCGACCTCGCAATCGCGAGCGGCGAGATCGTCGGCCTGATCGGCCCCAATGGCGCCGGCAAGACGACCTTGTTCAACCTGCTCGCAGGCGCGCTCCCCCCGACCGAGGGACGCATTCTGTTCGACGGCGTGGACTGCACCGGTCACGCGGCCGACCGCATGGCGAAGCTCGGCGTCACCCGCACCTTCCAGATCACCAGCCTGTTCCCGACCTTGAGCGCCGGCGAGAACGTCGTGACCGCAACCTATCGGGTCGGGAGAGCGGGCTGGCTTGGCGCCGTCCTGCGCAGCGCCGACTGGCGGGCCGGCGAGGCGGCCGCCCACGACCGGGCGCGCGAGGCTCTCGCGTTCTGCGGCCTGGAGGCGCGCCGCGACCTGCCGGCCGACCGCCTGAGCTACGGCGAGCAGAGGCGCCTCGAAATCGCCATTGCGCTCGCGGCCGAGCCGAGGCTGCTGCTGCTCGATGAGCCCGCGGCGGGCATGAACCCGGAGGAAGGGCAGCGTCTCGTCGCGATGATCAAGGACATCCGCAGGCGCGGCGTGACGGTCCTGCTGGTCGAGCATCACATGCGGGTGGTGCTGAGCGTGTGCGACAGGATCTGCGTGCTCGACCACGGCGTGAAGATCGCCGAGGGCGACCCCCGTTCCGTCATCCGCGATCCCGAGGTCGTTCGGGTCTATCTCGGCCGCGAAACGCACCATGCTTGAGATCGCCGATCTGAGATTCCGCTATGGCCGGCACGAGGTGCTGCACGGCGTCTCGCTGCAGGTGCGCGAAGGCGAGATCGTCACGCTCATCGGCTCGAATGGCGCCGGCAAGACGACGCTGCTCAAGGTCGTCTCCGGCCTGCAGCGCGCCAGCGGCGGCACCATCGTCTGGGACGGCGAGCGCATCGATCGGGCAGCCCCGCATCACATCATTGCGCGCGGCCTCGTCCATGTGCCCGAAGGGCGTCTGTTGTTTCCCGCCATGACGGTCGTGGAGCATCTCGAGCTCGGCGCCTTGCGCGCCTCGCCTTCCGGCAGGAGCTACGAGGAACGTCTCGACTGGGTATTCGGGCTGTTTCCGGTGCTCTCGGAGCGCCGGCATCAGAGGGCCGGCGCGTTGTCGGGCGGGCAGCAGCAGATGGTGGCGATCGGACGCGGACTGATGGCCAACCCGCGCTGTCTGGTGCTCGACGAGCCTTCGCTCGGCCTCGCACCGATCATGGTGGACACGCTCGCCGATATCGTCGCGACTCTCCATCGCGAAGGTTTGACCATCCTCATCGTCGAGCAGCGCGTCGATCTGGCGCTCCGCCTCGCCGCACGCGGCTATGTGATGGAAATGGGCCGGATCGTCATCGCGGACAGCGCCGAGGCTCTGCTCGGCGATCCGCGTGTGAAAGAGGCTTATCTCGGCGCCTGAACCGACCATATGGTGCACGACCGCAAGCTTCCCCGCGCTCAATATGTGACGCTCGATGGCTGCCAGATTCGGCTGTGGCGCGCCGGACAGGGGCCGCAGCTCGTGGTCTTGCCCGGTCTGATCCTCGGCGCCGGCGTCGTCGCCGCGCGGCTGTCGGCGTGCCTGCCGGCATGGACCGTGAGCGTGCTCGAACTGCCTGGGCTCGGTGGCTCGGCGTCGGCCGGCAGCGCGACGCTCGACGCAGTCGCCGATCATCTGGCCACGGGGCGGCTGTGGTCGCTCCGCCTCACCGGGCTCGACGCCGGCAGTCCGACCGATCGGGGCGAAGCGCCCGAGCATCTTTCACGCCTCGGGACCTGCCGGGAAGGCTCCGTTCGTCTCCGGCCTGCCGACGGCTGGCCCCTCCGGCGCCCCGCTCGGGCTATCCGGCGGCGCTCGGCGTAGAGCGATTCTTCGCGGGCCAGCCGTTGTGACCGACACCTGGAGGGCGATATTGCCAATTCAACGGGTTGGAATGTGATCGATGCTAACTGCCCCTTAACTGCCCGGTGAATAGTCTCGCTGTCGTATTCGGATCGGCGAAGAGGCGCCGCTGCATGTCGGTGCTGAACAAGGTTCTCGACGTTGCGCCGCGGGGCGAGGAACGCCGACGCTATCAGCGCGTGCGCGTCGATCTGCTCGGCCGCTACATGCTGGCGGACCGCCGCGAGTTTCCCTGCCAGGTGATCGACATGTCGCCGGGCGGCATGGCGCTGATCGCCCCGGTCAGTGGCAAGGCGGGCGAGCGGGTGGTGGCGTATATCGATCACCTCGGCCGCCTCGAGGGCACAATCGTCCGCGTCTTTCCCAATGGCTTCGCCATGTCGATCGTGGCGACGGCGCGCAAACGCGAAAAGCTCGCCGCCCAGCTCACCTGGCTCGCCAACCGCAGCATCCTCAACCTGCCGGAGGATCGCCGACACGATCGTCTCGTGCCGCGCAATCCGCGTACCATCATGGTAACCCAGGATGGCACCTCGATACCCTGCCGCATCGTCGACATGTCGCTGTCGGGAGCCGCCATCGCGACCGAGATCAAGCCGCCGGTCGGCTCGCTGATCATGCTGGGGAAGACCCAGGCGCGGATCGTGCGCCACCTCGAGGACGGCCTTGCGGTCGAGTTCACCCGCATGCAGCACCCGGATTTTCTCGAAGACAACGTCACCGGCTCGTAAACGCCGGTCCCGCCGGACGGCGGGGCGGCGGCGCGCGCGGGCGTTGCCGCGCCAGCCGACCGGCGATGTTCGGCATCGCCTGCAGCGATCGCGTGGCGCACCGGATCGAGCCCGATCACATCCCCCGAATTTTCCGAGCCGCGATTTGCCGCGTCCTGACGGCAGCGTCACCGCATCGCAAACGACGCGCGCGCAATTTGCCGCGATCCGCGCCCGGCCGCTGCCCGTGAGCGGCCGGTCGTGCTCCCGGCCGCGGCGTGCGGACCGTCGATGGCCGCCGACGAGCCGTCCGGCGAACGGCGGTCGTTGCGGCACCGTCATGGTGAATACCTGCAATTTTAGTCAATTGGCGATCGTCTGCATTTTAGTCGTGTTTGAATCGAATGAAGCAAGCATTCGTTGAATTGTTGAATTTGATTCTATTCAAATAACCGATCCCGGCTTAGCGGCGGTTCAAATCGTTTGTGCGAATAGTGACCTCAACGAGACGGGGAAGGGGTCACAAATGAAGTCCACCATCAGAAGAGTGCTGTTGGCCGCAAGCGTCGCCGCCGTCACGGTGGCCGTGCTGCCGGCCGGCACCATCGCGGGCAACGAGTTGCTCTACATCTCCACCGGGGATTCGACGCGGCCGCCGATCGGCTGGGTCGAGTTCTGCGCCGATCTGCCCAAGGAATGCGACACGCGGCCCTCGGCGGCGCGCGACGTGGTGCTGTCCGCGCGCACCTGGAAGGAGCTCGTGCGGATCAACAAATGGGTCAACGAGGCGATCAAGCCGATGACCGATCTGGAGCACTACGGCGTGGTCGAGAAGTGGGCCTATCCGGACGACGGCTACGGCGACTGCGAGGACTACGTGCTGCTGAAGCGGCGAATGCTGATGCAGCTCGGCTGGCCGCGCGAGGCGCTGCTGATCACCGTGGTGCGCGAGAAGAGCGGCGACGGCCACGCAGTGCTGACCGTCAAGACCAGCCGCGGCGAGTTCATCCTCGACAACCAGAACGAGGCGATCGTGCTGTGGTCGGACTCCGGCTACCAGTTCGTCAAGCGCCAGTCGCAGAGCGACCCGAACGCCTGGGTCGCGCTCGGCGATCCGCGCCCGGCGCTGGCGACCGCCACATCACGCTGAGGAGAGTTACGCGCACCCGGTCACGTCCCCACCCCTCCCCGTCCCCAGACCGGGTTCGCGAGCGGCCGGCCCCTCCCCAGGGCCGGCCGCACCCTTTTTCGAGGGTGGAAACAGGCACATGATCGCGCGTGCGGCGCGGATCCGCCGCATCGGGCCGCTGCTCACAACGTGCGCACATCCGGCTTGCTCGGATCCACCGCGTGATACGTCATCGGCCCCACGCCGCAGATCGCGATCACCGCCGGCTCCCTGCCGTCCTTCTTCACCGAGCAGGAATCCGTTTGATCCAGAAGCTCCGGCGGGCGGACAATCGCCCCTACAGCTCATCGCGAACTCTCCGTCGATCGTAGCCTACGCGCTCCAGCTGGCGCAGGATCATGCCCAGATGCTTCTTGGTGAGATCATTCGGGCCGTGGCCCGGAAGCGTGATCTTGATATTGTCCTTCTGAAAGAACCTGTGCCCGGTCTTCTTTCCGGTCAGCTCCACGAATCCGTTGCGCAGGAGCCACGTCGCCATTCCCCTGACGGTGACCTCGTTGGTCATCGGCACAGCCTCCGCGTGGCGCCGGCGGACCGCCGACCGTCGCCGATGCGTCCTTTCAGAAGACGATGATGCCGCGAATGTTCCTGCCGGCGTCAAGAGCCTCTCGCGCACTTAACGCCCATGCTGTTCTGTGATGCAATCGGGTCGGGCGCGTCTACCACCCGGGAGGACACCGCGGAATGAACGTGAACGTGCAGCGGCGATGGGTCCGCAGGCCGGAGGGATCGACCTGGGGGGATTTCGGGCCGGACGATCAGCTCGGGCGGCTCAATCTGCTGACGCCGGAAAAGGTCAGGCAGGGGGTCGCCGAGGTGCGCGAAGGCCTGAGCTTCTGCCTCAGCCTGCCGCTCGACTATCCGGGCGGCAACGGGCTCAACCCGCGGCGCTACCCGCCGGTGCTGCAGCCGACACGCCGCGGCCGCCGCCCCAACATGAACTTTCCGCTGTCGCGGCACAACCCGGACCATACCGACGTCGTCAGCGACGATCTGGTGATCATGCATCTGCAGTACTCGACGCAGTGGGACAGCCTCGCCCATGTGGGCTCGCAGTTCGACGCCGACGGCGACGGCGTCGCCGAAGCGGTCTACTACAACGGCTATCGGGCCGGCGAGGACGTGATCGGGCCGCCCGACGTCGAGCAGCCCGACGCCATCGACGTCGTCAACGCGCAATCGACATCGCAGGCGCGTGCCCTGTCGGTGGCGAACATGGCGGAAACATGCGTGCAGGGACGCGGCGTCATGATCGACCTCCACGCCCATCTCGGGCGCGCGCACGTGGCGCTCGGCTACGATGCCCTGATGCGCATCCTCGAGGCCGACAAGGTCGCGGTCGAGCCCGGCGACATGGTCGTGCTGCATACCGGCTTTGCCGCCATGCTGCTGGAGATGGACAGGCGGCCGGACCCCTACGCGCTGCATCACAGCTGCGCGGCGCTCGACGGGCGCGACGCCAAGCTGCTGCAATGGATCACCGACAGCAGTCTTGCCGCCCTGATTGCCGACAACTATGCGGTGGAGGCGGTGCCTGCGGGCGAGCACAAGGGCTGCGGCGCGGCGCTGCCGCTTCATGAGCACTGCCTGTTCAAGCTCGGCGTCAATCTCGGCGAGCTGTGGCTGCTCACACCGCTCGC
>JBEKZK010000261.1:0-6262 GCA_049509935.1 Xanthobacteraceae bacterium
CAAGCCGGGCGATGACGACGCTGAGAGCGCGGTAACTTCTTATCCAAGCGCGCATGACCCCGACCCTCACCCCGCCGTCGGCTCCGAAACCTCCCGCGACGCCGGCCCGCCGTTGGCGGCGCCCCAGCCGTTGTGAGGACCGGCGACATAGTCCGCCACCGCCTCGCGCAGGCTCTCGATGTTGCGCACCGTGACGTCGGCCTGCAGGAACGCCAGGCGGATGCCGGCCTGTCTGAACGCGTCGAGGATGGCGATGCGCAGGTCCGTTCGGGTGCCGACGTTCCGGCCGAGGTCGTAGGTGAACGCATAGAGCTTGAAGTTGAGGCTGTCGGCGCCGAACTCCTCGAAGTCGACGAAGGGCTCGGGCGCCGTCATCACGTTGGGATTATTTCGCGCGACCTCGAGCAGGATGTCCTTGGTGCGTCGCGGATCGCTGCTGCAGGCCACGTTCACCGGGATGACGACGCGGCCGAAATTGTTGCGGTGGGTCCAGTTCTTCACCTTCTCGGTGATGAAGTAGGAATTCGGCACCAGCACGTTCGCCCGGTCCGCGGTCTCGATCTCGGTCGAGCGCACGCTGATCTTGCGCACCGTTCCCTCCTCGCCGCCGACCACCACGACGTCGCCGACCTTGATCGGCCGCTCGGCCAGGAGGATCAGCCCCGACACGAAGTTGTTGACCACACTCTGCAGGCCGAAGCCGATACCGACCGAGAAGGCCCCGGCGACGATCGCCAGATTGGACAGGTTGAGGCCCGCATAGGAGAACGCCGCCACCGCCGCGACGACCACGCCGACATAGCCGACGCCGGTGCGGATCGAATCGCGGACTCCGCCCGAGATCCCGGCGGGCCTGAGCACCCGCGCATCGAGCCAGCCCTGGAACAGCCGCGCCGCCGCATAGGCGAGCGCGAAGACGATGATCGCGGCGAGCAGCGCCGCGAACGACACCTGGGTGTTGGCGATGTGAAAGCCGAAGAACAGCTGGTGGTACCAGTCGGTGATGTCGGGCCAGGTGTAGCCCCACTGCAGCATGATGAGCGGCACCGACAGCACCAGCACCGCGAGCTTGAGGAAGAGTCCGACGGGAAGCGCCAGCTGCTCGCGGCGCTGCGGCGAAAGGCTGGCTTTGTCGCGCAGCCAGCGCCCGGTGGCGGCGCTGTCGTCGCCGAGGCCCTGGGTGACGCCGTCGACCCACAGCAGCAGGAGGTAGACCAGCGCCAGGATGGAGCCGGTGACGATCAGCTGTTGCGCCAGGAAGCGGGCGAGCGCCAGGTAGCCGGCGAGCGTGCTGACGACGATTGCGGCGATCGCCGCCCACACCGGCAGTCGGAGCGCCTTGAGCCAGCGCGGCGACGGCGCCCCGTCCTGCTGCTGGCCTTGCAGCGGGGTGAGCAGGATGGCGACGACGAGGCCCGCCAGCAGCAGGCACGACGGAACCGCAACCGCGACGGTGAGCGCAAACGGCGCCTGGACCACTCGCGCCCCGACGTAGGCGAGCGTGGTCAGGCCGTACAGCACGGCGAGCACCAGAACGAGGCCGCAGATGCGCCGGGCCGCGCGATCGGAGGCGGGCACCAGCCGCCATTGCGGCGCCGCCGGCGCAAACACGGTGGCGACCAGCGCGGTGACGGCAAAGATGATGATCGCCGATTGGACGGACGCATGGAACAGCCGGTCGAGGCGATCGGGCAGCGCCTCCGCCTCGGCAACGAGGCCGTACAGCAGGATGATCGGGGCGACGGCCGGCAGTGCGCGCAGCAGGATGACGCCGGCCGCCGAGGAGGCGCGCCGCCAGAACGGCGGCTCGCCGGCATCGCTCCAGCGCCGCAGGCGGCGCACGCCGCGCCACGCCGCGAGCGCCAGCACCAGCGCGAGCACGGCCGCTCCGAGCGCGATGCGCACGATCTCGCCGCGGTCGGGGACATTGCTCCACCAGTCGGAGACGAGGCCGCTGATGCGGCCTGCCGCGGCCGGAACGGTGGACGGCAGCGCCGTCCAGGTGCTGACCGAATAGACACCGGGAACCGGCTGGAACAGGTTCGCGGTGAAATTTTTGCGGCGAATGTCCTGGATGCCGTCGATCAGCTGCTCGATGCGCAGCTGCGCGGCCTTGACCCCGGCCGATCCGCCGGAGAGCAGGCCGAGATGATAGTCGAGCTCGGCGCGATTGAGCGCCACCTGCTCGGGCTCGCGCGGCTGGCCGTCGGCCGGCGCCGGCCCCAGCAGGTCCACCTGCGCCTTGGCGGCCTCGAGCCGCGGCCGCAGACGGTTCCCCAGATCGTCGACGCCGGAGCGAACCCGCTGCAGGGCGTCGCGCAGGGAATTGAGCTCGGAATAGCGCAGCCGCGGGCCACGCAGCTCGCCTTCGAGGCGGTCGAGCTCGTGCTGCCAGCCCGCCATCGTCGCCTCGACGTCGACGCCGACGTCCTTGTTGACGCGTCTGATGATCTCCGCGGTGTCGATCTGCGGCCGTGCCGGCCGGGCCGCGGCGTGGCCGGCCGGCGCCGGCGCCGGCGTGCCGTGCGGGGCGGCGGCTGCTCCCGGCGGCGCCGCATTGGTCGGCGGGGTGACGGGAGGCTGCCCGGTCTGTGCGCCGGCGCCCGCGGTGCCGAGCAGGAGAACCGCGAGGACGACGCGCGCCATATCCCGGGCGGGGACCATCATGAAGCGGCCTTTTGCAGGGTTTCGAGCATGGCCGCCCCTAGCCGGCGATCGCGCGGACAATAAGGCGACGGTCAGCCGTCCGGACTGCACGGCGGCATCGCCGCGAAGGTGTGCACGTCGCCGGGAAGGCTGAGCCAGGCATGCTTGTCGTTGGTCCAGTCCGATTGCTCCGGCTGAGGATAAGGAAGGGGTCGGCGAATGCGACGCCCATCAGGTGCGGCACGCGCTCCGGCTGCGGACTTCACTCGTACCCTAATCTGCGGCTTAAGTACATGAAGCTTGCCGAAATGTAGCGCTTAAGTGCGGAAAGTTTGCTATATTGGCCCGGAAGGATTGCTTAAGTGGCCCGTTTTTCACTCAAGAACCCGCCGGAGGTCTTGGTATCGACGGCCGCGACGTCGGCCCGGATTTCGCGCGCCGTAGCCGCGGGGAAGCTCCGCAAGCTCGGCCCGCGGCTCTATACCACAAATCTGACCGAACAGCCCTCCTCGCTGGTGCGCCGCCGAATGTGGGATATTGCCGCCGGCTTCTTTCCGGGTGGCCTGGTTGCCGACCGCACGGCGCTCGAACACCGCCCCGCGGCAGACGGCTCGGTCTTCCTCATCGCGTCCAAGGGCGGCAGGGTCGCGTTGCCGGGCGTGACGTTTCGGGCGCGGCGGGGTCAGGGGCCTCAGCCGGACGACTTCAAACTCCGCGACGGTCTCTATTGCATGTCGACGGCCCGCGCGCTCCTCGAGAACATGCGCCCGAGCCGCGCCCGGTCCGGCGCGGCGCGCACGCTTCGGCGCGACGAGATCGAGGTTTGGCTCGAGCGCTTCCTGCGCGACAGTGGCCAGGACCGGCTCAAGGCGCTCCGCGACCAGGTCAAGGCCCTCGGGCCCAGGATCGAACAGGAGGACGCCGCCGCGGGGCTGGATGACATGATCGGCGCGCTGCTGGGCACGCGCGAGGGGCGGCTGCGGTCGCCGGCGGCGAGGGCGCGCTCCCGGGGCGCGTCGTTCGATCCGCGCCGGATCGAGCTGTTCGAGAAGCTGCACGATGGTTTGCGCCGATTCCCGCCGGAGCCGGTGCGCAGCTGGCAGCCGTCAGGGAACGCCGCCGTCAACCAGGCTTTCTTCGAGGCCTATTTTTCCAATTTCATCGAGGGCACCGAATTCGCCGTGGACGAGGCTCGGGCGATCGTTTTCGATGGCGTGATTCCGCGCAACCGGCCAGCCGACGCGCACGACATTCTCGGGACTTTCCAGCTCGTCTCCGACCCTGCGGAGATGAAGCGCCTGCCGCGGAGCCCGGACGCATTCATCGAGCTCTTGCGGGACCGCCATCGTACCATCATGGCAGGGCGGCCGGAGATGTTGCCGGGCGAATTCAAGGACCAGGCCAACCAGTTCGGCTCCCTCGTCTTCGTCGCGCCCGAGGACGTTCGCGGGACCCTGACCGAGGGTTTCCGCATCTATCAGCAGCTCTCCGAGCCACTGCATCGCGCCATCCTGATGATGTTCCTCGTCTCCGAGGTTCATCCCTTCGCCGATGGAAACGGCCGCGTTGCCCGCGTCATGATGAACGCCGAGATGGCGGCTACGGAGCAGGTGAGGGTGCTGATTCCGATCATCTACCGATCGAACTATCTGTCCGCCTTGCGCGCGCTGAGCGCCGGCGCCTGGCCGGAGCCGATCATCAAGACGCTCGTATTTGCGCAACGCTGGGTCACTGCCGTTCCCTGGGATGACATGAATGCCGCGGTTGCAGTCCTTGCCCGCACCAACGCCTTCATCCGGCCGGAAGAGGGCGACGACAAGGGTATCCGCTTGCGCATTGCCGATGCGGCCGATATTGCGGCGGCATCGCCGACGAGCAAGAGCTGACCCGAGGACAGCCGGAGAACCCCGATGCCGCACTACACCGCGATCGTCACGCTGCTGGCCGTGCTGTTCTACTTCTACACCAGCGTGTTGACCGGCCAGGCCCGGGCCCGCTTCGGGATCAAGGCGCCGGCGATCACCGGGAATCCGGATTTCGAGCGGGTGTTCCGGGTGCAGATGAACACGCTCGAGTGGATGCCGATCTTCCTCCCCGCGCTCTGGCTGTTCGCCCTCTACGTCAGCGATGTCGGCGCCGCCGCGGTCGGCGCCGTCTGGATCGTCGGCCGCATCGTATATCTCATCGGCTACAGCGCGGCCGCCGACAAGCGCGGCAGGGGTTTTGGCATCCAGGCCCTGGCAGCCGGCGTCCTGCTGGTCGGCGCCCTGATCGGGATCGTGGGGCGGCTCCTGCATGGCGGGTGAGGCGGCCGGCCAGGGGCGGGCGACGGTCGCGCGGCCGCGCGGCCGTTGAGGAAGCGGTCGCGTCCGCCGCTGCGCATCGCCGGCATGCCGAACCCGTGTGCGGCCGGAGCTTCCGTGCATCGCATCATGATGCTAGCGTTGAGGCCGATCCCCGGTGATCCGGGGAACGTCGGTGACCCGGACCCCCGCCAGCCAGGTCTTCTGCCGCCGGCATCTCGTCGAGGAACCCGCCTGACATGGGGCTTGTCCGTTTTGCACTGAGGTTCCCGCACACGTTCTACGTGTCGGCGCTCCTCATCATGTTCCTCGGCGCGGGCGCCGTCGTCTCGATGCCGACCGACATCTTTCCGGAGATCAACATCCCGGTGGTGACGGTGATCTGGACCTATACCGGGCTGAGCACGCCCGAGATGGAGCAGCGCGTCACCACCTACAGCCAGTATTCGCTCTCCTCCAGCGTCAACGGCATCCGCAACATCGAGGCGCAGACGCTCAACGGCATCTCGGTGCAAAAAGTGTTCTTCCAGCCCGACGTCAACCTCGATCTGGCGATCGCCCAGATCGTCGCCGGCACCAACTCGATCCGCTCCATCATGCCGGCCGGCATCCAGGCGCCGATCATCGTACAGTACAACGCCTCGAGCGTCCCGGTGCTGCAGATCGGCCTGAGCTCGGACGAGCTCAGCGAGCAGCAGCTCTACGATTTCGGCATCTATCGGCTGCGCCAGCGCCTGGCCCCGATCCACGGCGTCACCCTGCCGACGCCGGCCGGCGGCCGCTACCGGCAGATCATGGTCGATCTCGATCCGGCCAAGCTGCAGGCCAAGGGGCTGACCCCGCTCGATGTCGTCAACGCGGTGAGCGCGCAGAGCCTGACGCTGCCCTCGGGAACCGCGAAGATCGGCGACACCCAGTACGCGGTGCGCACCAATGCCACGCCGCTCGCCATCGACGATCTCAACAACATCCCGGTCAAGTTCGCCAACGGCGCCACCGTCTTCATCAAGGACATCGGCTATGTCCGCGACGGCAACCTGGTGCAGCAGAACGTGGTGCGCACCGAGGGCCGGCGCTCGGTGCTGCTCAGCATCATCAAGAACGGCAATGCCTCGACGCTGACCGTGGTCAACGGCGTCAAGGCGGCGCTCGACGTGGCGCGCGCCGCGGCGCCGCCCGGCATGAAGATCACCGAGCTGTTCGATCAGTCGGTGTTCGTGCGCGAATCGATCGACGGCGTGCTGCGCGAGGGCGCCATCGCGGCGGTGCTCACCGCGCTGATGATCGTGCTGTTTCTCGGCTCCTGGCGCTCG
>JBEKZK010000262.1:0-6234 GCA_049509935.1 Xanthobacteraceae bacterium
CAGCAGGCCCGCCAGCAGGTCTTCCTTGTCGAATTGCCACAGCGCGACGAACATGGCGGCGTCGAAGACGCCGAGGCCGCCGGGCGCGGCGCTGGCGAAGCCGAGCAGGGTGGCGGAGACGAAGATGACCGCAAGGCTGACGAAGGCGATGTGCGGCTCGGTGGGCAGCAGCACGTACATGGCGAGCGCGCAGCAGCTCAGGTCGGCGATGCCGATGACGATCTGCAGCAGCGTCAGTGGGCCGCCGGGCAGGGTGACCTGCCAGTTGTCGCGGCCGATCACGCGCGGCTTCTGCCACACCCAAACGATGTAGCCGGCCAGCACCGCCAGGATGACGACGGCAAGCAGACGGTTCAGCCAGGTCGGCAGCTGATCCAGCGCGCTCGCCGCGCTCGGCTCGTACAACATCCCGAGGCCGAGCACGGTCGCGTTGCCGAGCCAGAAGGTGAGCCCGGCGACGAAGCAGATTTTCGCCACGTCGATGACGGTGAGACCCCACAGCGAGTAGATGCGGTAGCGCACCGCCCCGCCCGACAGGGCGGTCACGCCGACATTGTGGCCGACCGAATAGCTGGTGAAACCCGCCAGCGCCGCGATGCGATACGGAATATGGTCCTTGCCGATGGTGCGCAGCGCGAACAGGTCATAGAACGTGAGCGTGAAATACCCGGCGGCCACAAACAGAAAGGCGAGCGCTACGTCGTAGGGCGGGGTCGCCGCGAACGCGTCCATGACCTCGTCGAAGGCGATGCCGCGCAGCATGCGGTAGAGCACGAATCCGGCGACCGAAATGATACCGACGCTGACCGCGATCCCGACACGGTTCCATCCGACCTTTTCATCGAAGAACCGCGCGATGGCGCGCAGCGCGTTGCGCATTCGTCTACCTTTCCACGGGCTCGATCAGCGGGTCTGCCGGCCGCGCTCGCATGCCGCCGCGGACTGAGCCGTAGCAGAACCCGGCGCACCGCGCGAGCGTAGCGGCGCCGCCCTCGGGCAGCCGTCCTGCAAAAGGTCGCAGCCCGGCGCCGGGCGAGCGCGATCCGGTGCCGCGACGGCAGGGCCGTGGCACCGAGGATTGCGGTTGCGCGACCTGGCGCGGAGACCCAGTCAGCGCGTCATGGCCGGCCCCCGGGGCACTTCGTCCCGGGGGGTGTCCCTGCCGATCGACGCCCCGCGCGGGTTGGGACCCGAGCCGTCGTGCTGTTGGCCCGGGGCAGGTCTTTGCTCGTCGCCCGCAAGACGTGGATGCCCGGCACAAGGCTGCACAAGGCCGGGACGGCGGGGAGGTCGTGCCTGGACCGCGACCGAGGGGCGGCTCCGGCGCGTCCGCGTCGGCATCCGGCAAGCCTTCACGGCGCGGATTTCGGCGCCTCGACGGCGCTCAGACAGATACCCCGCAGGTACTGCCCGTAGCCGGACTTGTCGTGGGCCGCAGCGGCCTCCAGCAACTGTTCGGCGGTGATGAACCCCATGCGAAACGCGATCTCTTCCGGACAGGCGATCCGCAGGCCCTGCCGCTGCTCGAGCACCTGCACGAACTGTGCGGCGGCGATCAGGGATTCATGCGTTCCGGTGTCGAGCCAGGCGAAGCCGCGGCCCATGATCTCGACCTGCAGCTGCCCGGCCGCCATGTAGGCGCGATTGACGTCGGTGATCTCCAGCTCGCCGCGGGCCGAGGGCACCACCGCCGCGGCGATGTCGAGGACCCGATTGTCGTAGAAATAGAGACCGGTCACCGCCAGGTTGGTGCGCGGCCGAGCCGGCTTCTCCTCGATCGACACGGCGGTTCCGGTGGCGTCGAGATCGACCACGCCGTAGCGTCCGGGGTCCGACACCGGATAAGCGAAGATGGTGGCGCCGCTTGCCCGCAGCAGCGCGCGCTCGATCAACTGCGGCAGCCCGTGGCCGAAGAAGATGTTGTCGCCGAGGATCAAGGCGACGCGGTCGGAGCCGACGAAATCGCGGCCGACGATGAAGGCGTCGGCCAGGCCGCGGGGGCGGTCCTGCTCGGCATAGGACAGGGTGATCCCGAACTGCGAGCCGTCGCGCAGGAGGCGGCGGAACAGCGCCTGATCCTGCGGCGTGGTGATCACCAGGATGTCGCGAATGCCGGCGAGCATCAGGGTGGACAGCGGATAGTAGATCATCGGCTTGTCGTAGACCGGCAGCAGCTGCTTGGAGATGGCGATCGTGGCCGGATGAAGCCGCGATCCGGCGCCGCCGGCCAGGATGATTCCCTTCATGACATCCCCGCCGCCGGCCGGACCGCAAGCGCCGCGACCAGATGGCGCACACGCTCGCGCCAGTCGGCGGCGCGCACGCCGAACGCCTGATGAAAGCGCGAGCTGTCGAGCGCCGAATTGGCGGGCCGCCGGGCCGGGCGCGGATAGTCGGCGGTGGTGATCGCCACCACCTTGGGCCGGCGGCCGGTGATGCCGGCCTGGACATCGACGATTTCCTCGGCAAATCCGTGCCAGGTGGTCGCGCCGCGGCCGACGAAATGATAGGTGCCCCAGGTCGCGTCGGCGGCGGCGATCCGCGCGGCAATCGCGAGGATCGCGTCCGCGATGTCGGCGGTCGCCGTCGGACAGCCGAGCTGATCCGCCACCATGGTCAGCTCGTCGTGCTCCAGCGCCAGCCGCAGGATGGTCTTGAGGAAGTTCGAGCCGTAGGCACCGTAGACCCAGGACGTGCGCATAATGATGTGGCGATCGAGGGCGCGACGCACCGCGTCCTCGCCTGCCGCCTTGGACCGTCCATAGACGCTCAGCGGCGCAACCGGATCGTCCTCGGTGTAGGCGGTCGGCTTGCGGCCGTCGAACACGTAGTCGGTCGAGAGGTGAACCAGCGGCACGCCGGCCTCGCCGCACGACCGGGCCACGATGTCCGGACCGGTCGCGTTGGCGCGGAAGGCCTCGTCGACGTCGGTTTCAGCGCGGTCCACGTGGGTGTAGGCGGCGGTATTGACCACCAGCGCCGGGGCCGCCAGGGCGATCGCCGAGCGCACCGCCACGCCATCGGCGACGTCGACCAGGGGGCGGCCGACCGCGCTGACCGGAATGCCGACGCCGGCCGCGCGCGCCGCGAGCTCGCGGGCTATTTGACTGTCGGCACCGAGAACCAGGATCGCCGCCATCGTCAGACGCCCGCGCCCAGCCGCTCGCCGCGATAGACGTTCGCGCGGATGCGCTGCCACCACGCCCGATTGGCGAGATACCATTGCACCGTCTTGCGCAGGCCGGTGGAAAACGCTTCGCGCGGTGCCCAGCCGAGATCGCGGCGGATCCTGCCGGAATCCAGCGCGTAGCGCAGATCGTGGCCCGGACGGTCGGCGACGAACGTGATCAGATGCTCGCAGCGCGCGACCGGCCGGTCGGGGGCGAGCTCCTCGACCAGCGCGCAGATCTCGCGCACCACCGCGAGGTTGGTCATCTCGCAGCCGGCGCTGACATTGTAGCTTGCGCCCGGCTCGCCGCGCTCCGCGATCAGCAGGAGCGCGCGAACGTGGTCCTCGACATAGAGCCAGTCGCGCACGTGCTCGCCCGCGCCGTACAGCGGCAACGGCCTGCCCTCGAGCGCGTTGAGGATCACCAGCGGAATGAGCTTCTCGGGGAAATGATAGGGCCCGTAGTTGTTGGTGCAATTGGAGATGACGGCGGGCAGCCCGTAGGTGTGATGCCAGGCGCGCACCAGATGATCGGCGGCCGCCTTGGTCGCCGAATAGGGCGAGCTCGGCCGGTAGGACGAGCCTTCCGTAAAGGAGCCCTCGGGCCCGAGCGATCCGAACACCTCGTCGGTCGATACGTGATGAAAACGGAAATCGGCCGCGGCCGCGGCCGGCAGCCGGCGCCAGTGCTCGAGTGCGCACTGCAGCATCACATAGGTTCCGACGACGTTGGTCTGCACGAAAGCGCCGGGGCCATCGATCGACCGATCGACATGGCTTTCGGCCGCGAGGTGCATCACGACGTCGGGGCGGAACTGTTGGAGCAGGTCGCGCATCCTCGCGGCATCCGCAACATCGGCTTCGACGAAACCGCAACGCGGATGATCGGCGACCGGCGACAGCGACTCGATGTTCCCCGCATAGGTGAGCTTGTCCACGACCACGACGCGATGGTCGGTATCGTGGATCAGGTGGCGGACGACCGCCGACCCGATGAAGCCCGCCCCTCCGGTCACGATGAAACGCTTTGCCATCATCGGTCTATAGGCCACCTCGGTATCGGGTTCCAGGGTGCCGAAGCCGTCGGCGAAGCCGCGCGGAACCAAGAATCCCTTACCTAACCCAGTTGCCGCCCGGAAAATATCAACGGCGGGGCATTCCGCCTGTGATACCCGAGGGCGTCCGCCCCTCGGGACCACGATCGCGCGGAAGACCGGCGGCGATCACGAGGCGGCACGATCGGGCATCCGAGAGTCCGTCTCGTCGATGGCTGCACGAACCATGCGGGCAAGGTCGGATTTTCGATAGGGCTTGGACAGCAGGTGCACCCCGGGATCGAGCCGACCGTGGTGCATGATGACGTCCTCCGCATAGCCGGACGTGAACAGCACTTTGAGCGTCGGCCAGCGCTTGGCCAGCTCGTCGGCGAGCTGGCGCCCGTTCATGCCGCCGGGCATCACGATATCGCTGAGCACCAGATCGATCTGCGCGGCGCCGCCGGCGACCGTCAGCGCCTCCGCGGCGTTGGTGGCCTCGAGGGTCAGGTAGCCGAGGCTGTGCAGCTGGGCGACCACGTAGCTGCGCACCAGAGCGTCGTCCTCGACGACGAGAACGGTCTCGCTGCTGCCCTGCGGCAGCCTGAGCGGTTCCGCCTGCTTGACCTGATCGACCGCCTTGTTGGCGCGGGGCAGGTAGAGCCGGACGGTGGTGCCGACGCCCTCCTCGCTGTAGATCTTGATGTGACCTCCCGACTGCTTGACGAAGCCGTAGACCATGCTCAGGCCGAGCCCGGTGCCCTTGCCGATCTCCTTGGTGGTGAAGAAGGGCTCGAAGACCTTGTCGTGAAGCGCCGCCGGAATGCCGGAGCCGGTATCGGACACGGCGATCACCACGTAGCTGCCGGCCGATACGCCTTCGTTCATCCGGACGTAGCTCTCCTCGATGACGACGTTGGCGCTTCTGAACGTCAGCTTGCCGCCGCCCGGCATGGCGTCGCGCGCATTGATCGCCAGATTGATGAGCGCGGTGCCGAGCTCCGACCGGTCGATCAAGGCGGCCCACGCGTCCTCCTGCAGCACCGACTCGATCTCCACCTGCTCGCCGAGCGAGGGACGCAACAGCTTGGTGGTCTCCACGATCAGGGCATTGACATCGGTGTCGCGAGGCTGCAGCGGCTGCCGGCGCGAGAACGCCAGCAGCCGGCTGGTGAGCTCGGCGCCACGGTCGGCGGCCTGATCGATCATGCCGGCGATCGCGCTGAGCGCCGGATCGCCGGCCACCGCGCGGGCGAGAATGTCGATCGTCCCGGTGATCACCGTCAGGATGTTGTTGAAATCGTGGGCGACGCCGCCGGTCAGTTGGCCGATGGCGTCCATCTTCTGGGATTGGCGAAGCTGGCGTTCCGTCTCGATCGCGTCGGTCACGTCGCGGTAGATCACGACCGCGCCCTTCAGGGCCCCGGACGGGTCGCGCAGCGGACGGCCGTTGGCGACGATATGGACGCCGCCGGTCTCGTCGCCGCGACGCAGGACAATCTCGAGGTTGTCGACGTCCATGCCGCCGAGCGCCCGGAAGATCGGCGAGTCCTCTTGTGGAAGCGGCGTCTTGCCGTCGGGCCGAAAGCGAAGGTAGCTCGTGTTCCACTCCTCCGAGCCGATGCCCGACCTCGGACCGAACAGCCGGTCGGCGGCAGGATTTGATATCAGGATGCGGCCGGTCTCGTCGGCAACCAGCACCGCATCGGCCATGCTGGCGATGGTGTTCTGCAGCACGTCCGCGGTGCGCCGGATTTCCGCGGTGCGCTCGATGACCGCCGCCTCGAGGCCAGCATTGGTCTTTTCCAGGCGCCGCATGGCGGCCTCCCGTTCCGCGTTCGCGCGCCGGAAGATCGCGGTGGAAGAGGCCGCGACCAGGAGAATCAACAGCGCGCCGACCAGCGTCATGGCCAGGAGGCCGCGGTTGGTGCGCTGGGAGTCGGCGGCGCGCAGCTCCAGCAGTTGCTCCTCCACCGCCGTCATGCCGTCGAGGTATCCGTCGATCTCCTGGGCCAGCGTGCGGCCGCGACC
>JBEKZK010000263.1:0-6218 GCA_049509935.1 Xanthobacteraceae bacterium
GCCAAGCTGGGCAAGGCGCTGCGCGAGCTTCTCGACGCCGCCGCGGCGGTGACGCCGGAGGCCTATGACGCGGCGCGCCGCATCGCCCGGCGCACCCGCCAGGCGCTCGCCGACGTGATGGCCGACGTCGACGTGCTGCTCACGCCGTCGGCGCCGGGCGCCGCGCCCGCCGGCCTCGGCTCGACCGGAAGCCCGGCCTTCAATCGGCTGTGGACGCTGATGGGAACGCCGTGCGTGAACGTCCCCGGCCTGAGCGACGACGGGGGCCTGCCGCTCGGCGTGCAGATCGTCGGCCGGTTCGGCCGCGATCGCAACGCGCTCGAGGCCGCGCTGTTCGTCGAGCACGCGATCGCGCGGCGGGCGGGCTAGATCTATGCTTGACGCATTTCCTTTCGGAAAACCGGTGTCCACTTTTCCGGGAAATGCTTTGGGCGCCTATTTCGCGACGACCGACCGCGCCGCCGGCTTTGGCGGAAACTTCGGATTGACAACGGTCCCGCGCAGCAGCTCCTCCGCCATGACCAGGGCCTTGTCGTCCTTGGCGTCGGGCGGCACGTATTCCTGGGAGCCCTTGTGCTCCTCGCCGGTCGGCTTGAGGTGTCCGGGCAGCGACGCCTCGCCGTTCGCCTCGGCGCTCGCCTTCAGGGCCTCGGGCACGTCCTGCAGAACCTCGATGTCCGGCGTGATGCCCTGCGCCTGGATCGACCGTCCGGACGGCGTGAAATACCGCGCCGTGGTGAGCCGCAGGGCGCCCTGATCCTTGCCCAGTGGGATGATCGTCTGCACCGATCCCTTGCCGAACGACCGGGTGCCGACCACGGTCGCGCGCTTGTGATCCTGCAGCGCGCCGGCGACAATCTCGGCGGCCGACGCCGACCCGCCATTGATGAGGACGATCAGCGGCTTGTCGTCGATGAGGTCGCCGCCCGAGGCGAAGTAGCGGCCGTCGGACTCCTCGCTGCGCCCGCGCGTCGCCACCACCTCTCCCTTGCCGAGGAAGTCGCTCGACACCGCGATCGCCTGGTCGAGCAGGCCCCCCGGATTGTTGCGCAGGTCGAGAACATAGCCCTTGAGCTGCCGCGACGGGATCTGTTTCGCCAGGTCCTCGAGGGCCTGCTTGAGCTCGTCCGACGTCGGGGCGTTGAACTGGCTGATGCGGACGTAGCCGATGTCGTCCCCTTCCTTGCGGGCGCGGACCGAGCGCACGCGGATGATGTCGCGCAGCAGCGTGACGTCGAACGGCTGGGCGCGGCCCTTGCGCATGATGGTGAGCGTGATCCGGCTCTTCACCGGGCCGCGCATCCTGTCGACCGCCTGGTTCACGGTCAGGCCCTTGACCGGGTGGGCGTCGATGCGGGTGATGATGTCGTCGGCCATCAGGCCGGCCCGCGCCGCGGGCGTATCGTCGATCGGCGCCACGACCTTCACGAGACCGTCCTCGATCGTCACCTCGAGGCCGAGACCGCCGAACTCGCCGCGGGTATCGACCTCCATGTCGGCGAAGCTCTTGGCGTCCATGTAGCTCGAATGCGGGTCGAGCCCGGTGAGCATGCCGTTGACCGCCGTCTCGATGAGCTTGCGATCGTCCGGCTTGTCGACGTAGGCGGCCCGCACCAGGTCGAAGACCTGGCCGAACAGCTGCAGCCCGCGATAGCTCTCGTGCCCCGCCGCGGGCTCTATGCCGGTCCGCGCCAGGACCGCGCCCGGATGACTCGCCAGCATCGTCAACGCCGCGCCCGCCGCGGCGCCGAGGAGCATCAGGGGCATCTTACGCATGGTCGACTGTCCTGCCTCTGTCCTGGTTGCCCGGCGACGTGCCGCGCCGCCCCGTTCAACGCCATGATCGTGGGAGCGCGTCGTCCCGCTGGCTTCCTCATCGCAATATAGCTCCGGGTCAGCGCGCCGGAAGGCCGGAATGATGCGACGCCGCAGCACCTCGACAAAATTCGGCGTGACCGGGCGGCGGCGTCGCGAGCTCCGCAGTAACTCGATACCTTCACCGGACCCTCGAACGTTCGTTGTCGGGGCGAGGGCGCACATCATCACTGCGACGCCATGGTGAATCCGCAAAATCGACGAAAAATTCCAGCGGCTTGGCGGCGATTTGGCAACCTTCGTCGGGCGCTGCCGAGATTTCCTTCTGCGCTGCAGCATCTTTTCCTGCTTCGGTCCGGCCGCGCCTTCTGCTAGAGTCGCATCACGGCAACCAAAAGGGAGGCACGTGACGTGGACCTTGCCTTGAGGCTGAATGTGCTTGCGGTGTTCGCGTCGTTTCTGCTTGTCGGTGCGATCCTGCTGGGCGCGTTCTGAGTTGGGGATCAGTCCAGCTACAACGTCATAGGCCGACACCCGCCATCAACAAGACGGTGCGGCGAGAACGATCGACACCGGAGAGGCCCCCTCTCCGGTGTTTTGATTTTCGGAGCATGCTTTAGCCGATCGGCCTGAGCACCCTGTTCCAGCGCACGGTCCACGGCCACTGCCAGAACGCCCACGGGCTGCCGCGGACGGAGAAGAAGAAAAGCTCCGCCGGGCCCACGAGGTTCTCGAATGGAACCAGTCCGACATCGGGGAAGCTGCTGTCCTCGGAATTGTCGCGGTTGTCGCCCATCATGAAGAAGTTGCCGGGCGGCACCGCATAGACCGGCGTCGTATTGGGAAATCCCTGGCCGGCGGAGCACTGCAGCGTGTGGTAGGAGACGCCGTCGGGCAGCGTCTCGCGCCACTGCTTGACGTGGGCGATCTCGCCGCTGCCCGACCCGCACGGATCCGCGCCGACGAAGTCCGCCTCGGGCTCGCGCCGCACCGCCACGCCATTGATCTGGACCACGCCGTCGAGGACCTGGATGCGGTCGCCCGGCAGACCGATCACACGCTTGATGAAATCGGTGCCCGGCAGCTGCCGCGGGCGGAACACGGCGACGTCTCCGCGATGCGGCTCGGACCCCAGGATCCGGCCGGAGAACAGCGGCGGCGAGAGCGGCAGCGAAAAGTGGCTGTAGCCGTAGCGGAATTTCAACACGAAGAGATAGTCGCCGATCAGCAGGGTCGGCTCCATCGATCCCGACGGAATCGAGAACGGTTCCACCAGGAAGGTGCGAATCGCCAGGGCGATCACCAGGCCCCACGCGATGGTCCGCACGGACTCGCTCAGCCGGCCGCTCTTGCGGCTGCTCGCCGTATCGATCGCCATGTCCACTCCCGAATTGCGGCGCGACGTTTCTGCCCCGCCGTTCTGCCAGAGTGGAGAACCCGAAGGAAAGCCCCGCGTTCCGCGTTCACTCGGCGGCGACGCGGGCCGGTCCGGCGGGCTCGTAGTTGAGGATTGGCGCCAGCCACTTCTCGGCTTGCGCGGTGGTCCACGATTTGCGCGCCGCATAGTCCTCGACCTGGTCGCGCTCGACCTTGCCGACGCCGAAATAGCGGCTGTCCGGATGACTGAAATAGAGCCCGCTGACCGCGGCGCCCGGCCACATCGCGAAGCTCTCGGTGAGCCGCACGCCGATCCGCTCCTCCGCGCCCAGCAGCGCGAACAAGGTCCCCTTCTCGGTGTGATCGGGCTGCGCCGGATATCCGGGGGCCGGACGGATGCCGCGATAGGTCTCGGCGATCAGGTCGGCCGGGCCAAGGGTCTCGTCCGGCGCGTAGCCCCACAGCTCGCGGCGTACCTGCTGGTGCATGCGCTCGGCGAACGCCTCGGCGAGCCGATCGGCGAGCGCCTTGACCATGATCGACGAATAGTCGTCGTTGCTCCGTTTGAACCGTTCCGAGACCTCGTCCTCGCCGAGCCCCGCCGTCACGGTGAAACCGCCGACATAGTCGGCGATGCCGCTGTCGAGCGGCGCGACGAAATCGGACAGCGCCAGATTGGCCCGTCCCTCGCGGCGCACGAGCTGCTGGCGCAGCGTATGCAGCACGGCGACCGGATTGGTCCGGCTGTCGTCGGCGAACAGCGCGATGTCGTCGCCGACGCTGTTGGCCCGCCAGAACCCGACCACCGCGGCGGCGCGGAACCAGTTTTCGGAAACAATGCGGCGCAGCATCGCCTGCGCATCGGCATGGAGCGCGCGCGCCGCCGAGCCGAGCCGCTCGTCCTCGAGGATGGCGGGAAATTTCCCCTTGAGCTCCCAGGTCGCGAAGAACGGCGACCAGTCGATGTAGTCGACGAGCTCGCCGAGCGGATAGTCGGCGAACGTGCGGGCGCCGAGGAATGCCGGGCGCGGCGGCTGGTAGCTCCCGGACCAGTCGATCCGCGGCGCATTGGCGCGCGCGTCGCGAAGCGACAGGCGGTGGCGGTCCTCCTGGCTGCGCGCATGCGCCGACGCGATCCTGGCGTATTCGTCGCGCACGCCGTCGAGATAGGGCCGGCGCATCTCGGGGGACAGCAAGGTCGACACGACGCCGACGGCGCGGCTCGCGTCGGTGACGTAGACCGCCTGCCCGCGCCGGTAGTTGGGATGGATTTTCACGGCGGTGTGCACCCTGCTGGTCGTCGCCCCGCCGATCAGCAGGGGCAGGTCGAGACCCTGGCGCTCCATCTCGGCGGCGACGTGGCACATCTCGTCGAGCGACGGCGTGATCAGCCCCGACAGCCCGATGATGTCGGCGCCTTCGGCCTTCGCGGTCTCCAGGATCCGCGTCGCCGGCACCATGACGCCGAGGTCGATGACCTCGTAGTTGTTGCACTGGAGCACGACGCCGACGATGTTCTTGCCGATGTCGTGCACGTCGCCCTTGACGGTTGCGAGCACGATCTTGCCGTTCGACGAGGTGTGCGCGCGCCCGTCGCGCTCCTGCTCCATGTACGGCATCAGATGGGAGACGGCCTGCTTCATCACCCGCGCCGACTTGACCACCTGCGGCAGGAACATCCGGCCCGAGCCGAACAGGTCGCCGACGACGTTCATGCCGTCCATCAGCGGGCCTTCGATCACCGCGATCGGACGCGGCGCTTTTATGCGCGCTTCTTCCACGTCGGCGGCGATGAAATCGGTGATGCCGTGGACCAGCGCGTGCGCCAGGCGCTTTTCCACCGGCCATTCGCGCCAGGAAAGATCGGCTTCCTTCTTTTCCTTGCCGGGCCCGCGGTGTTGCGAGGCAATCGCCAGCAGCCGTTCCGCCGCGTCGGCGCGGCGATTGAGCACCACGTCCTCGCAGGCTTCGCGCAGCGTCGGATCGATGTCGTCATAGACCGCGATCTGGCCGGCATTGACGATGCCCATGTCCATTCCGGCCGCGATGGCGTGAAAGAGAAACACCGAATGCATCGCCTCGCGCAGCGGTTCGTTGCCGCGGAACGCGAACGACATGTTCGAGACGCCGCCCGACACATGCGCATGCGGCAGGTTCTGCCTGATCCAGCGCGCCGCTTCGATGAAGGCGACGCCGTAGCCGTTGTGCTCCTCCATCCCGGTCGCGATCGCGAAGATGTTCGGATCGAAGATGATGTCTTGGGGCGGAAAGCCGACGCGATTGACCAGGATGTCGTAGGCGCGCGCGGTGATCGCCGTCTTGCGCTCCAAGGTGTCGGCCTGTCCGGCTTCGTCGAACGCCATGACCACGACCGCGGCGCCGTAGCGGCGCACGATGCGGGCGTGGCGGATGAAAGCGTCTTCACCCTCCTTGAGCGAGATCGAATTCACCACCGCCTTGCCCTGCACGCATTTCAGGCCGGCCTCGATGATCGAAAACTTCGAGGAATCGATCATCACCGGCACGCGCGCGATGTCGGGCTCCGCCGCCACCAGGTGCAGGAACGTGGTCATGGCCTTCTCGGAATCGAGCAGGCCTTCGTCCATGTTCACGTCGATGATTTGCGCGCCGCTCTCGACCTGGTCGCGCGCGACGGCGAGCGCGGCGGAAAAGTCGCCGGCGGTGATGAGCTTGCGAAAACGCGCCGAGCCGGTGACGTTGGTGCGCTCGCCCACATTCACGAACGGGATCTGCGGCGTCAGCGTGAAGGCCTCGAGGCCGGAGAGCCGAAGTCGCGGCGCGATCGCAGGGATCGCGCGCGGCGCCTTGCCGGCGACCGCGTCGGCGATGGCGCGAATGTGCGCCGGCGTGGTCCCGCAGCAGCCGCCGACGATATTGACCAGGCCGGAAGCGGCGAATTCGCCGATCTGCGCCGCCATCGCCTCCGGGCCTTCATCGTAGTGCCCGAACTCATTGGGGAGACCGGCATTCGGATAGGCGCAGATCAGCGTATCGGCGACGCGGCC
>JBEKZK010000264.1:0-6197 GCA_049509935.1 Xanthobacteraceae bacterium
TGCGCTTGTCGCCGGTCAGCGTCGCCGACGAGCCGACGGCGTCGCGGAACGGGCCGTAGAACGCCGAGGCGTACTTGGCCGAATAGGCCATGATCTGCACGTCGGTGAACCCGGCGCCGTCGAGGGCCGTGCGGATGGCGCCGACCCGGCCGTCCATCATGTCGGACGGCGCGATGATGTCGCAGCCGGCCTCCGCCTGCACCAGGGCCTGGCGCGCCAGCACCGCCACCGTCTCGTCATTGAGGATGGTTCCGTCGCGCAGCAGCCCGTCGTGGCCGTGGCTGGTGTAAGGATCGAGGGCGACGTCGCACAGGATGCCGATCTCCGGGACCGCCTGCTTGATCGCCCGGGTCGCCCGGCACACCAGATTCTCGGCGTTGAGCGCCTCGCCGCCCTCGGCGTCGCGCAGGCCGGGATCCGTGTAGGGAAACAGCGCGATGACCGGGATCTCCAGGCGGGCGGCGCGCTCGGCGTCGCGGACCGCCTGGTCGATCGACAGCCGGTCGACGCCGGGCATCGAGGCGACCGGGACGCGCGCGTCGCCGTCGGTCAGGAACAGCGGCCAGATCAGGTCGTCGGTGGTCAGCACGTGCTCGCGCACCAGGCGTCGCGCCCAGTCGGTCCGCCGGTTGCGGCGCGGCCGGATGGCGAGGTCGAGCCGCGCAGGCTCGTGCGCCGGCGCCTCGGCCTCGACCGGGGCAAGCCGTGTCCTGGGCTCGATTGGACGGCCGAACTTGATTGCCATGATGCTTCCCCGATGCGGATCCCGTCCGAGGCCGGCTTTTTACCCTGTCCGGCCGGTGCCCGCCAGTGCTCCGGTCGCCGGTGTCCGCAAGGGCTCCGGCCGCCCGTGCTCCGGCCGTGCCGCAGTCGGCCGGTCTCCGCAATAGCGCTTAGACCTCGGATCGCCGGTCGCTAACCGACCCGAGAGAAATCCATGCCACAGTTGGCGCCATGACCAGCTCAACCGCCGACGATGCGGCTCCCGGCACGTGATGCCAAACCCGGTCAAAAGACGGCTTGCGGCGGTCGGAAGCGTTCTGTCGTGGCCATTCATCGCCCTCGCCCGGCGAGCGCCCGTGCTCGGCCGGCGTCCGGTCGCACTGTTCGTGCTAGGCTGCGCGCTGCTCGCGGCGGCCGTCACCGTCACCACCGTGCTGCAACTGTCCGACCTGCGCGAGCGCGCCATTGCGGACGCCGAGCGTGAGCTGCAGAACACCGCGGTGGTCCTCGCCGCGCAGACCGATCGCACGTTCAAGGCGGTCGAGATCGTCGAGACCGACCTGGTCCAGCGCATCCAGTCGCTCGGGGTGGCCTCCGCGGAGGATTTCGACCGCGCCCTGTCGGTCCACGATACGCATTTGCTGCTGAAGGACAAGCTCAGCAGCCTGCCGCACATCGACACCGTGACGCTGGTCGATTCCCGCGGCCGGATCATCAATTCCTCCGCCGGCTGGCCAGCTCCCGAGATCGACATCTCGGATCGGCAATATTTCAGGGTGCTCAAGTCGGACCCGCTGCTGACGTCGCTCGTCAGCGAGCCGGTCCGGGCCCGCATCTCGGGGACGTGGGATATCTTCCTCGCGCGCAAGGTGACGGGGCGGAACGGCGAATTCCTCGGAATGATCCTCGGGGGAATGCAGCTCCAGGGCTTCGAGCAGCTCTACCAGACGATCGCGCTCGGCACTGACGGCGTGATCGCACTGCTGCGCCGCGACGGCGTCCTGCTCGCCCGCTATCCGCACAGTGATCCGTCGATCGGCCGCTCGTTCGCCGGCGACAGCCTGTTCACGACGCTGCTGGCGCACTCCGCGCGCGGGATCAACCGGCAGATCAGTCCGGTCGATCAGACGGAACGCCTGATCGCCGCGGCGTCGCTCGCCGGATATCCGGTCGTCGTCACCGTCGGCAGGGGCGTCGACGCCGTCCTCGCCGACTGGCGCGCCGAAGCCTGGTACCTGATCGGCTTGACGGTCGTCCTCGTGGTGGTGATCGGCGGGACCGGCGCCCTCCTGATCACCAGGTTCCGCGAGCAGAGCCGGCGGCTCGACACCGCGCTCAACAACATGACCCACGGGCTGGACATGTACGACCGCGACATGCGGCTGATCCTGTGCAACAGCCGCTATGCCCAGATGTACGACATTCCCGCCGCCCTCACCAAGCCGGGAACGCCGTTCCACCAGATTGTCCAGTTCAGCAAATATCGTGACGCCCCGCTGGACGAGGCGGTCGCCACGATGGCCGCGACCATGACGGAGGCGCGGTCCTTCAGCCGGGATCTCGCCGACGGGCGCACCGTGGCGATCTCGCTGCGGCCCGTTCCCGACGGCGGCTGGGTGGGGGTGCACGAGGATGTCACCGAGCGGGAGCGTACGCGGGCCCGGATCGCCCATATGGCGAGGCACGATGCGCTGACCGGGCTGCCCAACCGCGTTGCTTTCAACGAGATGCTCGGCACCTTCCTCGGGCGCGCGAAGTCGGAGAATGGACGGTTCGCGGTTCTCGGGATCAACCTCGATCGGTTCAAGGAGGTCAACGACGTGTTCGGCCACGGGGTCGGCGACGGCGTGCTCGGCGAGGTGGCGCGCCGCCTCGAGGCTGCCGCGTCCGGCGCGTTCGTAGCGCAGCTGGGCGGCGACGAGTTCGCGGTGCTGTCCGCCCAGGAGCCGCAGCCTGCCGCCACCGGGGCGCTCGCCGACCGGGTGCAAGTGGCACTGGCGCGGGACGTCGTGGTCGGCGGGCAGTCGCTCCGGATCGACGTCAGCCTCGGGGTCGCCATCTTCCCCGCCGACGGTGAGGATGCCGCCTCGCTGCTGGCGAATGCCGACGCGGCGCTCGTCCGCGCCAAGGCCGAGGGGCGCGGCAGCGTCCGCTTCTTCGACGCCACCATGGACCAGCGGTTGCGCGACTGTCGCGCCCTGCAGCATGACCTGCGCTCGGCGGCCGGGCGGGGTGAGATCGTCGTCCACTATCAGCCGCAAGCACGCATCGACGGCTCGGTCGTCGGCTTCGAGGCCCTGGTGCGGTGGTTGCACCCGGTCCGCGGCATGATCGCGCCGGGCGCCTTCATCGCGGTGGCGGAGGAGAGCGGCCTGATCGTGCCGCTCGGCGAGTGGATCCTCCGCGAGGCCTGTCGCGAGGCCGCGTCCTGGCCAAACCCGCTCGGCATCTCGGTCAATCTGTCGCCGGTGCAATTTCGCCACGGCGACCTTGCCGCGACGGTGCGCGCCATCCTGGACGAAACCGGCCTTGCTCCCGGCCGCCTGGAGCTCGAGATCACCGAAGGCGTGCTGATCAGCGACTCCTCGAGAGCGTTGTCGATCCTGCACCGGCTGAAAGACCTCGGGCTCAGGATCGCCATGGACGACTTCGGCACGGGCTATTCGTCGCTGGCGTACCTCCAGCAATTTCCGTTCGACAAGATCAAGATCGATCGCTCCTTCGTCTCCAACGTCCAGGTGAACCCGCAATCGGCCACGATCGTGCGCGCGGTCATCGGGCTCGGTCGCGGCCTCGACCTGCCGATCATCGCCGAGGGCGTGGAGACGCAGGGCGAGCTCGATTTTCTCACCGGGGAAGGGTGCGACGAGGTCCAGGGCTTTTTGTTCGGGCGGCCGGCGCCGATCGAGCAGTATGGCGAGCTCGTCGGGCGCGACTCGTCGCCGCAAAGCCGAGCCGCGGCTGCCGGCCGGGCAACGAGTCGAGGTTGACCGCGGAGCGGGCCGAGGATTTGGAGCAAGTAGTCCGGGTCCCGGGAGGCCCGCTTGCGGCGTCGCTTGATGGACCGCTTGACCCTCCCGGCATGGACCCATCGAGCTGCGGATGCTCGTTGCCGGTCCGGGCTCGGCGCCGCACCGACCCGCGCCGACATGGCGCGGTTGACACGTCCTGTCTTTGTTATTAAAATGCATTTAACCGGGAAGTTGTCTATTCGGACAGTTGGTCCGCGGGCAAGAAATTGCGCGGTCAACAACAGCCGGTCGCAGGGCGGTCAATAGCTACCGCAGCCGATTCCTGCAGCTCCGAGTGCGTTGAGCCGCGACCCACGCGCGCGCATGCCATGGCGCGCCCGAGAGCCGACAGATAGAGGCCACAAGATAGATGCGACAGATCCATGAATCTCGGTCAGCCGGACCCGACGTCGCCGGCCGGCGCTGAGAGCGGCTCGCCGGTCGACCCGCCCGCCGAGTGCCCGGCGCAGCCGGAGGGCGGCGGCAACCCGGAATCCTCGGCCGGAGCCCCATCCCATGCGCCGGACCAGATTCCGGTCGAGGCGATCCCGCCGGAGACGGATGTTGTTGCCCTGCTGACGCACATGGAGCGTCGCATCATCGACAGCGTCGAGCGCCAGCTCGCAGCCGATGCGTTCCGGGAACGCCAGGTCGATCGCCTGCACGCCGAGCTCCAGGGCTACAAAAGCGATCTGCTGGCGAAAGCGGCCCGCCCGGTCATCGCGGCGCTGATCAAGCTGCACGGGGACGTGACCCGGCTGCGCGGCGCGCTCGGCGGGCAGAACCCCGACAAGCTGACGGTCGAGAAGGTGGCCGGCCTGTTCGACAGCTTTCGCGACGAGATCGAGGATCTACTACGCGGCCTCGGCGTCAGCGGCTATCGCGACGAGGCCGATGACCGCTTCGATCCCAAGCGGCAGTCCGCGGCCGGCGTGGTGGAGACGACCGATCACGGGCTGGTCGGACGCGTCGCCGAGCGCCTGCGCTCGGGTTTCGAGCAAGGCAATGCGGTCATCGAGAAGGAACGCGTCAAGGTCTTCGTCGCGGCGCGCACGCCCGCGCCGGGCGCAGCGGACAACGAGGGGAGTTGAGCATGGCGGACAAGACCGTGTTCGGAATCGATCTGGGGACGACCTACTCTTGCATTGCCTATGTGGACGAGTACGGCCGCCCGGTCGTGGTTCCCAATGCCGAGAACGCGCTGACCACGCCCTCGGTGGTCTATTTCGAGACCGCAACCAACATCGTGGTCGGCCAGGCCGCCAAGGAGGTCGCCAGGATCCATCCAGATCTGGTCGTGCAGACGATCAAGCGGGAGATGGGAAATCCCAATTGGGTGCGCAGTTTTCACGGCAAGGACTACCGACCGGCCGAGATCGCGGCCCTGATCCTGAAAAAGGTGGCGGGCGATGTCGAGCGCACCCTCGGCAAGACGGTCGAGGACGTGGTGATCACCTGTCCGGCCTATTTCGGCAATGTCGAGAAGGAGGCGACCAAGCAGGCCGGCATCATCGCAGGCCTGAACGTGCGTTTCGTGGTGCCCGAGCCGGTCGCCGCCGCACTCGCCTACGGCATCAACAGCGCGGCCGCCGAGACAATCCTGGTGTACGACCTCGGGGGCGGCACGTTCGACGGCACGTTGCTGCGGACGCCCGGCGAGGTGCTGGCGACCGTCGGGGATCACGAGCTCGGCGGCCGCGACTGGGACGAGCACCTGGTCAGATATCTTGCACAGAAATTCGAGGACGAATCAGGGACTCCGTCGGGCGATCTGCTGGCGGACGCCCAGCTCTATCAGGAGCTGCTGAGCCTTGCGGAGGCGGGCAAGATCCAGCTGTCCGCCCGGGAGAGCCACACGATACGGGTGCGTCATGACATCGAAGCCGTGAACGTCGAGGTGGGCCGCGCCGACTTCGACCGGATCACCGAGGCGCGCCTTGGCCGCACCATCGACCTGACCAGGGAGCTGATCGAGGAGGCGAAGGCGAACAGCTGGTCGATCGACAAGATCCTCCTGGTCGGCGGATCGACCTACATGCCACAGGTCGACAGCCGGCTGCAGCGGGAATTTCCCGCGCTGCCGCGGCTGCGCAAGGACCCGAACCAGATCGTCGCCACGGGGGCGGCGCTGCTGGGCTTCAAATATCAGGTCGATGATACCATCAAGGCGTTGATCGACAAGGGCATGTCGCATCCGGAGGCGATCCGCAAGACGGCCGACAATGTCGGCGTCACGCCGGCCAGGGTCGGCGACATCAACCGCATCGAGATCAAGACGGTCACCGCGCGCAGCTTCGGCATCGTCGTCCGTGACGACGACGATCAGGAGGTCGTTCAGAACCTGGTCAAGGTGGACGATCCGCTGCCGGCGGTAATCCCTCGCCGCTTCGGCACCCATGCCGACCAGCAGAGCAGCGCGCTGATCCGCGTGATGGAGAACATGCACCGCGAGACCGAGAAGCT
>JBEKZK010000265.1:0-6188 GCA_049509935.1 Xanthobacteraceae bacterium
CCTCGATCAGGGAGATCGGCCAGCAGGCGAGCAGCGGCGTCGACATCGCGCGCGCCGCGGTCGGCGACGCCGAGCGCACCAACCAGTCGATCCGCTCGCTCGCCGAGGCGACCGATCGCATCGGCTCGGTGGTCGGCCTGATCTCGCAGATCGCCTCGCAGACCAACCTGCTGGCGCTCAATGCGACCATCGAGGCGGCGCGCGCCGGGGAGACCGGACGGGGCTTCGCGGTGGTCGCATCGGAAGTCAAGGCGCTGGCCAACCAGACCTCGCGGGCGACCGACGACATCTCCCAGCAGATCGCCGCCATCCAGGAGGCGACCAAGAAATCGGTCGACGAAATCTCCTCGATCGCGCAGACCATCAACAAGCTCGCCGCCATCGCCACCAGCATCGCGGCGGCCGTCGACGAGCAGGCGGCGACCACCTCGGAGATCGCCCGCAACATCGGGGCTGCCGCCGGCAACACCGCCAAGGCCTCGGTGGAGATCCGGTCGGTCCAGGACGCCGCGGATCAGAGCGTGAGCGCCATCGGCGAGATCGGCGGCTGGACCAGCCGGCTGTCGGCGAGCGCCAACGAGCTGACCGCCAAGGTCTCGACGTTCTTCGCCAAGGTCCGCTCGGCCTGATCGCTACGCGGTCTCGATCGCCAGCGCGCCGCGGTCTGCTCTCGTGACCACTTCCGGGCGCAGAATTGTACGGGACTTCACGCGACCGGCAAGATCAGGCGCACCGTCGTACCCTGGCTGTGGCTCTCCCGCTGAAGTTGGCCGCCGAGCTGTTGGGCGAAGCCTTCGACCAGCCGGCCGCCGAGCCCGGAATCGGCGCGTTGCGGATCGACCCCTCGACCGTTGTCGGCGACCGTCAGGCGAAGCTCGCCGGGCGCCCGCTTCAAGGTCACCAGCACGGTGCCCGTGGTATCGCCCGGAAAAGCATATTTGACCGCATTGGTCACCAGCTCGTTCACGATCAGCCCGAGCGGAATGGCTCGATCGGTCGGCAGCAGGTCGCTCTCGATGTCGGTCTCGAGCGCGACGGACTTGCCGCCTTCCCGGTTGACCGAAGCGATGAGGTCGCGGCACAGCTCGTCCAAATAGGTCGCCGCATCGACCGCCTCGATCGTGTCGGCCTCGCTGAGCTTGGAATAGAGGTGTCCGAGCGCGTTGATGCGATGCGACACCCTCTCGAGTGCTGCCTTGCCCTCGCCGCTCCGGTGGATCCGTGCCTCGATGCTGACCATCGCGGCGATGATCTGCAGGCTGTTCTTGACCCGATGCGTCACCTCCTGCAGCAGCAATTCGATACGCTCGCCGGCGATCGCGTGCTCGCGCTCGAGCCTGGCCCGTTCGGTGACGTCCTCGATCGCCACGAGGATCTGCCGGATCTCGCGGCCGGAATGAACCTTGCGCGCATTGAGGGCCATGACGCGCCGGCCGATGGATGGGAAGATCTGCTCGACCTCGAAGGCATCAATGGGCTTTCCGCCGGAAATGATCGCCGTCAGCGCAGTGCGGAGTGCGGGAATGTTCCACTGTCCGTCGCCGAGCTCGTAAAACTTGCGGCCGATCGCGTCCCGTGGCGCGACCGCGAACGTGTCGCAAAATGACCGGTTGGCGAAGCCGACGGTCAGATCGGAATCGAGCACAAGAAGGCTCTCGCGGACGGTCTCCACGAGATCCCCAGGATCGACTTCGCCCAACGCACCGGCTCCCGTGTCCCCGTCCTCGACGGCCGGGAATCCCTGCCGGAGGATCCCGCCATCAGCCCGCGCTCGTCTATCATGCGCCACGTCGGGAGGTGCCGTCGGTCATGTACATGACCGAACGGAAGGAGAATTTAGGTTTCTACATGGGGTTTTCGTATGTCTTGGGCAGGTGAAAGGCGAGCCGGGATCTCACCAATTGATAGCATTCGCAGGATTCTTCGCTGAGGCCAGGCCGGTCGAGGATGGTGACCCGGCGGCGGCCGCGTTCGATCAAGCCGGCGTCCTCGAGCTCGTGGGCTGCATTGGTGACGGTCGGCCTCTGCACACCCAGCATCTCGGCAAGCAGACTCTGGGTGATCGGCAGCGCCTCCCCATCACTGCGGTCACGCATCATGAGCAGCCAGCGCACCAGCCGCTGCTTGAGGCTGTGCGCGCCGTTGCACGCCACCGACACCAAAACCTGTTCGAGAAAGGCGTGAACGTAGGCAGACATGAGATGCCGGAAGGACGGCATCGTCTCCATCGCCCTTGCGAAGGCCGCGCGCGACATCCTGGCCGCACCGCCCGGGATCTGCACCAGAAGTCTGACGGAGGACGTCTTGGCGCCGAAGAAGGCCTGCACGCCGGTGCAACCCTCCCGGCCGATCGTTGCCATCTCGATGACGCTGCCGTCCGCGTAGACCGCGACCACCGAGACGACACCGCTGTCGGGGAAGTAGACGTGGTCGAGCGGACTGTCGGCGTCCAACAGAACCTGCCCGCGTTGGCAGCGAATTTGTTCAAGCTCCGGCATCAGTCGACTGAGATTGCGAGACGGCAGGGCAAGAAGAAGCCGATTGCGAGGCCAATCGGGCAAGGCGTCCATACCCTTGAACCGCGTCCGGGTTGTGTTGGTTCCACCAGAAAGCGAATTTTGACGCTGTCCTATGATTCCCGTTGTCCGCGACCACCTCGGAGATCGCCCGCAACATCGGCCGCCGCCGGCAACACCGCCAAGGCGTCGATGGAGATCCGGTCGGTCCAGGACGCCGCCGATCAGAGCGTGAGCGCCATCGGCGAGATCGGCGGCTGGACCAGCCGGCTGTCGGCGAGCGCCAACGAGATGACCGCCAAAGTCTCGGCTGTTCTTCGCCAAAGTCCGTTCGGCCTGATACGAGGCGAGCCCGCCGCGGTGCGCTGAACGACTGTAGGGTGGGCAAAGCGAAGCATGCCCACCATCGGCGCCGACGGTGGGCACGACGCGAAGAGCGCCTTTGCCCACCCTACCAAATGCTCGGCCTCACCTCTACGCCGCCGTCTCGATCGCCAGCGCGATGCCCTGGCCGCCGCCGATGCACAGCGTGACCATGCCGCGCCTGAGGCCGTCGCGCCGCATGGAGTGGATGAGCCGCGTCGTGAGCACGGCTCCGGTCGCGCCGATCGGATGGCCGTGCGCGATGGCGCCGCCCTCGACGTTGATGATGTCCTCCGGCAGGCCGAGCTCCTGCGCCACCGCGAGCGGCACGGCCGCGAAGGCCTCGTTGATCTCGATGCGCTCGACGTCGGCGAGCTTCCACCCGGCGCGCTCCAGCGCCTTGCGCACGGCCGGCACCGGGCCGAGGCCGAACAGGCCGGGCTCGACGGCGGCCACGCCGTAGGCGACGAGCCGGGCCATCGGCTCGATCGACTTCAACTCGGCGAACGCGCGACTTGCCACGATCATCGCGGCGGCGCCGCTGTTGAGGCCGGGCGCATTGCCGGCCGTGATCGTCCCGCCTTCGCGGAAGGCCGGCCGGAGCTTGGCCAGCGCGTCCACCGTGGTCTCGGGCCGCGGCGCCTCGTCGGCGGTGAACGGCTCGACGCCCTTCTTGCCGCGAACCTCGACCGCGACGATCTCGTCGGCGAACCTGCCGGCCTTCTGGGCGGCGCCGAAGCGCCGTTGCGAGCGCTCGGCGAAGCGGTCCTGGGCGGCGCGGGTGAGCTGCGCCTGGGTGACGAGATCCTCGGTGTGCCAGCCCGAATGCTTGCCCGAGAAGGCGTCCTCGAGGCCGTCACGCAGCATGCTGTCGTGGAGCTCGGCGGGACCCATGCGGTAGCCCCAGCGGCCGCCGTCCATCAGGTACGGCGCGCGGTCCATGTTCTCCATGCCGCCCGCGATGGCCGCGTCGATCTCGCCGGTCGCGATCTGCTGCGCGGCGGTGACGATGGCCTGGGCCCCGGAGCCGCACACACGGTTCACCGTCATGGCCGGAACCGATACCGGTACGCCGCCACCGATCGCGGCCTGACGGGCCGGATTCATCCGGTTGCCGGCCTGGATCACGTTGCCCATGACGACGCTGCCGACGGCCCCGGCGTCGAGGCCCGATCGCCTCAGCGTCTCCCGCACCACCGTGGCGCCGAGGTCGGTTGCCGGAATCGTCTTGAGCGAGCCGCCGAAGGCACCGATCGCGGTGCGCACCGGGCTGCAGAGAACCACATCATGCGTGCTCATGAGGCATCTCCTTTCGAGCGCGAGGCACAGGCTTCGTCATTCACTTGCATAATGATAGTTACTACCCTGCGGCGCGTCAATGCAACGCGATTCGATCGCTCGCAGCCTCAAGCGCCCGGGCGACCGGTGGAGCATGCGCGTCATGCGCGACGCCCTGCGCGGGATGAAGGCTTCGACGGTGCGGAGGAGGTGTCGGAGGCGCTGCCGCGGTGACCGCTTCATTCCCGCGCAGTGACGAACAGGACCCCCGAGGCCCGCGTGCGCCGTGGCCAATCCATAGCCGCCGCGGTATGCTTCAGACTGATTAATACGGGTGCTACGATTCGGGGTTCAAAATGCAACGCGTCATCGTCGTCCGCGCCATCTGGGATCCCGAGGCGGAGGTATGGGTCGCGGAGAGTTCGGACGTACCAGGCTTAGTGACCGAAGCGGATACCCTCGAGGGTCTTCAAGCCAAGCTCCCCGGCATCATTCAGGATCTCGTCGAGGTCGACGGCCGCGCCGGCGATCTGGTCGAGATTGCCGTGGAGATTCTCGCCTCGAAATCGCAGCGAGTCGAAGTCCGCGTTCCGCAGGTGGCATGACCGACTTTACGGTATGTCAGCGGCGCAGACCTGCAACATCATGGAGGCGGCGCGGCCGGTCGCAGATCCGAGCGCTCCGCGACCGTCAGCGGCGCATGGCCGGCGCCTTCATAAATCTGTCATGCACCCGACGAATGCCTGACATATAACGCTCCTACCTTGGGTGGTTCGAGGTGAGCTCCACGCATCTCGTCACAGGGGAGGAGGCACTATGCTCATGCAGTTGAAGAGGCGCCTGCGCGATCGCGCTGTCGTCACCACGGCAATTCTGTCACTGGTCGGATGTGGCGCCGCCGGCGCCGGCGAACCCGGCTCGATGGGCGGGTCCCGCGACAGCGACGATCGGACCGCGAGCCCGATCAAGCATGTCATTGTGATCGTCGGCGAAAATCGCACGTTCGACCATATCTTCGCGACCTATCAGCCGCGTCCGGGCGAACGCGTCGACAATCTTCTGTCCAAGGGCATCATCAATGTGGATGGATCGCCCGGACCGAACTACGCGAGGGCGGCGCAGTTCTCGGCCGTCGATAGCGGCGCCTTCTACTCCATCAGTCCCGGTCACAAGACGCCTTATGACAATAGTTCCAACATGCTGCAGCCGCCGGGGACATCCTATGCCCCCCAGGCATGCTACTCCGACGTCAGTACCGCCGCCCTCAACGGCCCGGGATGCATGGCCAGCCTGGCATTGGCGGCTCAGGCCGACTACGGCCTGCTCCCGCGGGATCTGCCGCTGCTGACGACGGGCGCGACTGGAATACCCGGCAACTCGCCCGACACGCGGATCGCGAATTCCAGCAATCTGCCACATGGTCCGTATCCGCTGGTCACGCAGCACGGCTCCAGCCTCTATGCCACCTATGGCGGCAGCCCGGTTCATCGCTTTTACCAGATGTGGCAGGAGCTCGACTGCGACATTGCCAAGGCCTCCCGGCACAATCCGAGCGGCTGCCAGGCCGACCTCTTCCCCTGGGTCGAGGAGACCATCTCGTCCGGCAGCAATGGCGGGCCGCCGAAGCCGCTTCACGAAGGCGACATCGCAATGGGCTTCTACAATGTCGCCAAGGGCGACGCGCCCTATTTTACCCGGCTGGCCCACGAATACACCCTCAACGACAATTACCACCAGCCGGTGATGGGCGGCACCTATGCCAACATGATGATGTTCGGCTATGCGGACGCGTTGTACTACGCCGACGCCAACGGCGATCCGGCGATCCCCGACCATGTCCTGGTTCCGGGCTCCAACCCGCCCACCTTCGTCAACGAGATCGAGAACCCCAATCCGCTGATGGGCACCAACAACTGGTATACCAACGACGGATACGGCGGCGGCAGCTACACCAACTGCTCCGACTATACGCAGCCCGGCGTCGCCCCGATCGTCAATTATCTGGAGTCCCTCGAGGTGCCGCCGAGATGT
>JBEKZK010000266.1:0-6182 GCA_049509935.1 Xanthobacteraceae bacterium
GCATCTGGTCGACCTGACGGCGCCGGGGGTGACCCGCGAGCGGCTGAAGACGATCGATCCGAGCCGCAATCACGCGCGCCTGGTGTTCGCGGACGCGGCGGCCGAGCCGCTTGCCGGCGCGCCCGGATGGGAGGCGGTGCAGACGCTGCTGGACCGCGCCGCGATCCTGGTCGCCTTCGAGCAGGTCGGCGGCGCCCAGGCCTGCCTCGACATGGCGAAGACCTACGCGATGGAGCGCTACGCGTTCGGCCGCCCGATCGGCTCGTTCCAGGCGATCAAGCACAAGCTCGCCGACATCTACATCGCCACCGAGCTCGCCCGCTCCAACGCCTATTACGGCGCCTGGGCGATCGCGACCGATGCGGCCCAGCTGCCGGTCGCGGCCGCCGCCGCGCGGGTGTCGGCCACCGATGCGTTCGAGCGCGCGTCGAAGGAGAACATCCAGACCCACGGCGGGATGGGGTTCACCTGGGAGGCCGATTGCCATCTCTACTACCGCCGCGCCAAGCTGCTGAGCCTGGCGATCGGCAGCCCGCCGTTCTGGAAGAACCGCTTGATCGACCAGCTCGAGCTGCGCAACGAGCCGTGAGGGAGGGTGCCGATGGACTTCAATGACAGCGCCGGCGAGGCCGCGTTCCGCGCCGAGGTACGGACCTTCCTGGACCGCAATG
The DNA here is from genome assembly GCA_049509935.1 of Xanthobacteraceae bacterium. Taxonomy (GTDB): domain Bacteria; phylum Pseudomonadota; class Alphaproteobacteria; order Rhizobiales; family Xanthobacteraceae; genus AP-16. The sequence continues at coordinate 672 of JBEKZK010000266.1, forward strand.
CCGAGCGCAAGACCGGCAAGCGCCAGGTCTTTCGCGGCCGCTACGTGGCCGACGCCGACGGTTTGCGTCGCGCCAAGGAGTGGCAGGCCCGCAAGGCCGCGGCGGGGTTCGCCGCCATCACCTGGCCAACGCAATGGGGCGGGCGCGGCGGCTCCCCGATGGAGCAGGTGATCTACAATCAGGAGGAGGCCGACTACTCGGTGCCGCGCGGCGTGTTCGAGATCGGGCTCGGCATGTGCATTCCCACCATGATGACCTACGGCACGCCCGAGCGCCACGGCCGCTACGTCCAGCCGGCGCTGCGCGGCGAGGAAATCTGGTGCCAGCTGTTCTCCGAGCCGGCGGCCGGCTCCGACCTCGCAGGATTGCGCACCCGCGCCGAGCGCGACGGCGACGACTGGGTGATCAACGGGCAGAAGATCTGGACCTCCGGCGCGCACTTCGCCGATTACGGCATCATCGTCACCCGCACCGACCCGGACGCGCCGAAGCATCAGGGCCTGACCTTCTTCTACCTCGACATGCGGTCGAAGGGCATCGAGGTGCGGCGCATCAAGCAGATTTCCGGCTTGTCCAACTTCAACGAGGTGTTCTTCACCGACGTCAAGGTTCCCGACAGCCAGCGGCTCGGCAAGGTCGGTGACGGCTGGAAGGTCTCGCTCACCACCCTGATGAACGAGCGGCTCGCGGTCGGCGAGGCGCCGGGACCGGACTTCGAGGACATCTTCGCGCTGGCCCGCTCGCTCGACCTCGACGACGGCCCGGCGATCAGGAATCCGGCGGTGCGGGAGAAGCTCGCCGACTGGTACGTCAAGACCCAGGGGCTGAAATTCACCAGGTTCCGCACCATGACGGCGCTGTCGCGCGGCCAGACACCGGGCCCCGAGGCGTCGATCACCAAGGCGGTCAGCGCCAGCAAGCTGCAGGAGATCGCCTCGTTCGGCATGGATCTCGCCGGCATGGCGGGGGGCGTGATGGATGCCGACGTGGCGCCGATGGAAGCCTGGTTCCAGGAGGCGCTGCTCTATGCGCCGGGCATGCGCATCGCCGGCGGCAGCGACGAGATCCTGCGCAACATCATCGCCGAGCGCGTGCTCGGGCTGCCGGCCGACATCCGGGTCGACAAGGACGTCCCGTTCAATCAGCTGCCGAGCGGACGGCGCAGCGATAAGCGCGCCGATTGATTCGGGCATGTTTTGATTGGGTCGGGTCGATGACCGTAGGGTGGGCCGAAAGGGCGAACGCCCGTCTTCGCGGGCTATGGCGCAGCGTGCCCACCTTCAGCGCCGCGGTGGGCACGGCGCAAGAGCGCCTTTGCCCACCCTACGGTACGACGACAAGCGGACGGCCTTCGCCATGACGACCGAGCCCGTGATCCGCCGGGAGCTGCATTTCGGTGACCGCATGGTGCGCTGCTTTGCGCACCGGCCGGCCGATGTCGATGCGATGTTCCGCGAGACCGTCGCCCGGCATCCCGACCGCGAAGCGTTCGCGCTCGGCGCTGCGCGGCTCACCTATGCGGCGCTGGACGCAACCGTGGATGCGATCGCCGGCAATCTCGCCGCGCGAGGGTTCGGCAAAGGCGACCGCCTGGCGCTGCTCATCGGCAATCGCCTGGAGCTCGTGCAGGCGCTGCTGGCGGCGGCGCGGATCGGCGTCATCGCGGTGCCGATGAACATCCGTCAGCGCTCGCCGGAGATCGCGTTCGTGCTCAACCAGTGCGAGGCGGCAGGGCTGATCCACGATGCCGACGTCGCGGATCAGATTCCGCCGCGATCGTCGGTCCCCAGCCTGCGCGAGGTCTTCGTGGTCGGGGGCGGACCGGGCGTCGCGTTCGATATGCTCACCGAGCCGGCGGCGGCGCCTGCCTGCGAGATCGCCGAGGAGGACGTGTTCTGTCTGCTCTACACGTCGGGCACCACCGGGCGCCCCAAGGGCGCCATGCTGACCCATCTCGGGATCATCCATTCGCTGCTGCACTTCCACTACGGGATGGGTCTTGCCGAGCACGACGTCGCCATCCTGGCGGTTCCGGCGTCCCACGTGACCGGCATCGTCGGCGTGATCCTCACGATGATCCGCGCCGGTGGGCGCACCGTGATGATGCCGGCCTTCAAGGCGCGCGCGTTCCTCGAGCTCGCCGCGCGCGAGCGCATGACGGTCGCCCTGATGGTGCCGGCGATGTACAATCTCTGCCTGCTCGATCCCGAGCTCGCCCGGTTCGATCTCTCGGCGTGGCGGCTCGGCAGCTTCGGCGGCGCCGCGATGCCCGAAGCGACCATTGCGGAGCTCGCCCGCCTGCTGCCGAACCTCGTGCTGCAGAACGTCTATGGCGCGACCGAGACGACCTCGCCCGCCACCATGATGCCGCCGGGCGCCATCGCCGGCCACGCCGACACGGTGGGACAAACGCTGCCGTGCGCCGACATCATGGTGGTCGACGACGACGGCCGCGAGGTGGCGCCGGGCGCAAGCGGCGAGATCTGGATCGCCGGTCCTGCGGTGGTTCCGGGCTATTGGGCGAACCCCGACGCCAACCGGGCGGGCTTCGCGGCCGGCTACTGGCGCTCCGGCGACGTCGGCTCGATCGATGCGGACGGCTATGTCCGCGTGTTCGATCGCAAGAAGGACATGATCAATCGGGGTGGCTACAAGGTCTACTGCATCGAGGTCGAGAACGTTCTGTCGCATCACCCCGACGTGGTCGAATGCGCGGTGGTCGGCCGGCCCGATCCGGTGCTGGGAGAGCGCGTGGAGGCTTTCGTGGTGCCGCGCGGGACCGCGCCGAGCGCCGCCGACCTGCGGGCGTTCTGCGCCGAGCGCCTGTCCGACTACAAGGTGCCGGAGATCATCTCGTTCCTGCCCGACCCGCTGCCGCGCAACCCCAACGGCAAGGTGCTGAAGACGGTCCTGCGCCAGGGGCGGTCATGAAGACGACACTGGACCGATCGGCCGGGAGCGGATGATGATGGGAGCCCCGCGGCGGCCCGCGCGCGGAGCCACGCATCGGGAGGAGTGCCAGTGAACGGGTTGATCATCAGCGGCACGCGCGAATTGTCCCAGCGCGAGCTGTTCGAGCGCGTGCAGCGCGCCGCATCCGGCTTCCACGGGATCGGGATCGGCGACGACAGCGCGGTCGCCCTGGTCCTGCGCAACGATTTCGCGTTCTTCGAGGCCGCCATGGCGGCCGCCATGGTGGGTGCCTACGCGGTGCCGGTGAACTGGCACTTCACCGCCGAGGAGGCCGGCTACGTCATTGCGGATTGCGGCGCCAAGGCGGTGGTCGTGCACGCCGACCTGCTGCCGCACATCGCGGCGGGCATCCCCGATGGCGTGGCGGTCTTCGTGGTGCCGACGCCGCCGGAGATCCGCGTCGCCTACGACGTCGATCCGGCGCAGGGCGAGGTGCCGCCGGGGCGGACCGACTGGAACGCCTGGGTCGCGGGACACCCGGTGTGGACCGAGCCGCCGAAGCCGGCGCGCGCCAACATGATCTACACGTCCGGGACCACGGGACGTCCCAAGGGGGTGCGGCGCGAGCCGGCGACGCCGGAGATGCAGCAGACGATGGCGCGCATGGTGTCGCGGATCTTCGACATCCGGCCGGGCGAGGGCATCCGCACCGTGGTGACCGGGCCGGTCTACCATGCGGCGCCGAACCTGTTCGCCCTGGCATCGGCGCGCGACGGCGGCCTGGTGATCCTGCAGCCGCGGTTCGACGGCGAGGAGCTGCTGCGCCTGATTGCGCACCACAGCATCACCCACCTGCACATGGTGCCGACCATGTTCGTGCGGCTGTTGAAGCTGTCCGAGTCGGTGCGCCGGCGCTACGACCTGTCGTCGCTGCAGTTCGTCGTGCACGCCGCCGCGCCCTGCCCGCCGGCCGTGAAGAAGCGGATGATCGACTGGTGGGGGCCGATCATCAACGAGTACTACGGCGGCACCGAAACCGGCGGCGCCGTGTTCCACACCGCGGACGAGGCCTTGCGCAAGCCGGGAACCGTCGGCCGGCCGATCGAGGGCGCGGAGGTAAAAATCTTCGACGCCGCCGGACGCGAGCTCGGGCCCGGCGAGGTGGGCGAGGTCTTCCTGCGCATCCGTGGCTATCCGAACTTCACCTACAACCGGATGGACGACAAGCGCCGCGAGGTCGAGCGCAACGGCCTGATCACCTGCGGCGACGTCGGCTATGTGGACGCCGACGGCTATCTGTTCCTGTGCGACCGCGTGCGCGACATGGTGATCTCCGGCGGCGTCAACATCTATCCGGCCGAGATCGAGTCCGTGCTGATCACGATGCCCGGCGTCAAGGATTGCGCCGTGTTCGGCATTCCCGACGACGACTACGGCGAGCAGCTGTGCGCCTGCGTGGAGCCGGAGGACGGCGTGCCGATCTCGGCCGACGCGGTGCGGACTTTTCTGCGCGGTCACATCGCCGGCTACAAGGTGCCGAAGCGCGTCGAGTTCCGCGCCGGGCTGCCGCGCGAGGATTCCGGAAAAATCTTCAAGCGCAAGCTGCGCGCGCCATACTGGGAGGATGCCGGCCGGCAGATTTAGAGAGATCCATCATGAAATTCGGCGTCTTCTACGAGCTGCAGCTGCCCAAGCCCTGGAACCCGGGCGACGAGGCCCGGATGTTCCACGACGCGCTCGAGCAGATCGTTCTCGCCGATCGCCTCGGCTACGACCACGCCTGGGAGGTCGAGCACCACTTCCTCGACGAATACTCGCATTCGTCGGCGCCCGAGGTGCTGCTCGCCGCCGCGGCGGCGCGCACCACGCGGATCCGGCTCGGGCACGGCATCCGCCAGGTGATCCCCAACTACAATCATCCGGCGCGGACCGCGGAGTGCCTGGCTTCGCTCGACATCGTGTCCAACGGCCGCGTCGAGTTCGGCTTCGGCGAAGGGGCGACCCGGCTCGAGCTCGGCGGGTTCGCCATCAAGGCCAAGGACAAGCGCGCCATGGCGCTCGAGGCCGCCGAGCAGATCGCCAACATGATGGTGCTCGACCCCTATCCGGGCTTCACCGGCACGTATTTCTCCATGCCGTGCCGCAACGTCCTGCCCAAGCCGGTGCAGCGGCCGCATCCACCGATGTGGATGGCGTGCACCAACCGCGACACCATCCGCATCGCGGCCTCGCTCGGGGTCGGCGCGCTGGCGTTCTCGTTCGTCGACCCGGACGAGGCGCGCACCTGGTCCGACATCTATTACGGCATCATCAAGTCGGAGCAGTGCGTGCCGATCGGGCATTCGGTCAACGCCAACATCGCGATGGTGTCTAATTTCTCCGTGCACCACGATCGCGCCGAGGCGATCCGGCGCGGCCACGAAGGCTTCGAGTTCTTCCGCTACGCGCTCAACGCCCTGGTCGCCCACGACACCGTGCCGGGCCGCTCCGACCTATGGGGGGAGTACTTGGCATTGCGGGCGAACCGCACCGAGGAGGCGGTCGCCGCCGCAGCGGCGGATTCCTCCTATGCCTCCGGGATCGGGACGCCGGACGACA
>JBEKZK010000267.1:0-6165 GCA_049509935.1 Xanthobacteraceae bacterium
TAGGGTCATGACGAGTGTCGAGCCTGTTGTTGCCGTGAAAGTGAACAAGCGCAGTGGTGACGCGCGGGATGGAGAGATCGGGAGACGCATGCGCGCGCTCCGCCTGGAGCGCGGGCTGAGTCAGACCGATCTCGGCAAGCAGCTGGGCGTCACGTTCCAGCAAATCCAGAAATACGAGAAGGGCGCCAATCGAGTCGCGGCCGGCCGGCTTCAGCGGGTCGCCGAGGCGCTGGGTGTGCCGATCACGTTCTTCTATGCGGGGTCCGAGACCGCCGAGGACCGCGGCGACGCCGACACCGTGGATGTCGGGCTCGGCTTTCTCGAGACGTCGGGCGCGGTGCGGCTGGTGCGCGCCTTCTCGCGCATTCGCGATTCGGAGATGCGACGGACCGTGATGGAGCTGGCGGAGAGGATCGCCGAAGCGTCGAACGCGAGCAAATAAATAATTTACTAGCGAGGCGCGACGCAACCGCGGCCGACGTGCCGGGTTGATCGGTCAGGTCAACCAGATGGAGGACGACACGATCGGTCGCAAAATCATGATGGATGAAGATGGGCACTTGCGCGGTACTGCGATGAGATGCCCCAATCGAAGTCGTCACCCTTGAAGAGGAGCGACTGGGAACGCACCTTTTTCACGCCCCAGAGACCGCGGATTGAATGCCGCGATGCCGATTCTGCGAGAGAGGCGCGAAGATGGAACCTCGCACTTTGTGTATCGGTGCGGATATCGCGTGGTGGGGCGGTCAAATTCTTGTCGCTCTGGATGCGCCGATGGAAGCAGCCCGTCGGCCCGACGACGTTCCGCGAAAAAAATGGAGACGCAAGACGTACGCCTCTACAAGCGAGTCAAACGCTTTGATAGCCATGGTCTGGCGATGGCAGTCGCCGCAGCCCCGCTCCCGGGTTTCGGGCGTTGTGTAGGCTCCCAGACGCCTGGCGGCTAGGATTGCGAGTACAGCGTCAGCAAAGCTGAGGTGGCTTGGTGCTGCTGGCAGCGCCTCGAAAGCATACGATGATGTCATCGATGCTGGACTCGCGTTTCTGTCGGCAAGCAGCTCATCCGCGGAGGCTGCCCGATGGATCGGTGATGGCACTGACGGAGTTGTCGTCGTCCCGTCGCCTGTGGGCTCCGTGGCAGAATGAACTCGCGATTGCCCGCCATCAAAGTGGGTTGGGGATGCTCTGTCCAACCGCTTCTAGGATTGGTTCGTTCGTGGTCTTAAGTCCTTGATTCTCCTGGCGCGCCCTACGGGAATCGAACCCGTGTTTCCGCCGTGAAAGGGCGGCGTCCTGGACCGCTAGACGAAGGGCGCGAGGCGGCGGCACGTATAGAGAGCTTTGCCGGGGCCGGCAAGCGACGGATGACGCCGGCGACGCCCGATCCAGGCTCGCTGCAGCCCGTCGCGGCGCCCGGGCGCACCTGCCCGCCGGCCCGGCGCCCTGCCGTCACCAGTTCCCGGTATTCTTCATCGAGGTCCACGGCTCCTTCGGCGGCAGCGGATTGCCCTTCTGCAGGAGCTCGATCGAGTGCTTGTCGGGCGAGCGCACGAACGCCATGACGCCATCGCGGGGCGGACGGTTGATGGTGACGCCGGCCTTCATCAGCTTGTCGCAGGTGGCGTAGATGTCGTCGCACTCGTAGGCGAGATGGCCGAAATAGCGCGCCTCGCCGTAGTCCTCGCTGTCCCAGTTGAAGGTGAGCTCGACCAGCGGCGCGTCGCGGCCGTTGGCCTTGCTGCTCTCGACCAGGCCTTCGTCCTCGGGAGCGGCGAGGAACACCAGGGTGTAGCGGTTCTTGTCGTCGACCCGGCGGCGGACCTCCTTGAGCCCGAGCTTGTTGCAGTAGAAGTCGAGCGCATCGTCGAGATTGCGGACGCGCAGCATGGTGTGCAGATAGCGCATGGCGGTTCCCTTGCTCGTGCGGTTCGGCGCGAGCCGGCGTCGTTATCCCCGGTCCGGGGTGCTCGCCGCGCCACCTTATCAAGGCCTGTGCGGCGAGGAAACGGGCCGCCGCGACACTGCGAGCACCGCGGATGCGGGCAGGGTGGTCCGTCACGCGGTCGTCAGGGCCGTGGGCTATGCTGCGGATCGGACATCGAATCCCGGGAGACGATCATGATCTCGTTGCAGGAGTCGGCGCCGTCGCGGCGCGATGTGCTGGCGGGCGGAGCGGCGGCGGCGGTCTCCGCCGTCGCGCCGTTGGGACGCGGTCTTGCGGCGGACGGCGCGACGGTGACCGGCGTCGTCTACCAGGGCCGCGGCCCGCGCCGACAGCCGGGCGATCCGGGCATCGCCGGGGTATTGGTCTCCAATGGCCGCGAGGTGGCGAGGACCGATGCGGACGGCCGCTACACGCTGCCGGTCGAGGACGACAGCATCATCTTCGTCGTCAAGCCGACCGGCTACGCGGTGCCGCACGACGACGATATGCTGCCGCGGTTCTATTACATCCACCAGCCCAAGGGATCGCCGCAAGGCCTGAACCTGCGCTTCCGCGGCATCGAGCCGACCGGGCCGTTGCCGGCATCCGTGGACTTCGCGCTCACCAGGATCGACGAGCCGACGGCGTTCGACGTCGTCGTGTTCACGGATCCGCAGCCGGAGAGCCAGGCCGAGGTCGACTTCATCCGCGACGACGTGGTGTGCGGCCTGATCGGCTCGACCGCGGCGTTCGGCATCACCACCGGCGACATCATGTTCGACGATCTGTCGCTCTATGCGCGGCTCAACCGCATCATCGGTCAGATCGGCCTGCCGTGGTACAACATCGGCGGCAACCACGACCTCAACTACGAGGCGCCGGACCGCACCTCCTCGCGCGAGACCTTCAAGCGCGTCTACGGTCCCCCGTGGTATGCGTTCGAGCACGGCGGCGCGCTGTTCCTGATGCTCGACAATGTCGACTATCTGGGCTTCGATCCGGCGCGGCCGCGCCAGGGCGGCAGATACGAGGGCCGATTCGGCCGGCGCCAGCTCGCCTTCGTCGCCAACGTGCTCGCCGCGTGGCCGGCCGACCGGCTGGTGGTCGTGTGCATGCACATTCCACTGCGCAACTATCTGACGCCCGCTGAAGCCAGCACCAATACGGCCGACCGCGCCGAGCTCCTGAAGCTGCTGAGCGGGCGGCAAAACACGTTGAGCCTGGCTGGCCACACCCACACCACCGAGCACCACTATCTCGGCGCCGAGGACGGCTTCACCGGCGCCGAGCCGCATCATCACCATGTGATGACGGCGGTGTCTGGCTCGTGGTGGAGCGGCCCGTTCGATCATCGCGGCATCGCGGTGGCCGACAGCCGCGACGGCAGCCCCAACGGCTATCACGTGCTGTCGATCGACGGCGCGCGCTGCACCACGCGCTTCCAGCCGGCGAACGGGCGGAGCCAGATGCGCATCGTCCTCGACAGCGAGTTCCACCGCGACAGCCGGGAGGTCTATCGCGACTTCCGCATGGGGCAGCTGCTCGGCTCGCCGATCCCGCAGGACAGCGCGTTTGCGACGAAAGTCGTGGTCAACGTGTTCGACGGCGGCCCGCGCACCTCGGTCGAATACCGCATCGGCCCCCGCGATCCGGTGCGGATGGAGCACGTCGTCCGGCCCGATCCGTTCGTCGAGGAGGAGTTCGCCCGCAACCAGGCGACCAAGAAGCCGTGGGTCGAGGCGGAGCCGTCCTCGCATGTCTGGGAGGCGCGGCTGCCCGGCGATCTTCCGGCCGGCACCCACAGCGTCGCGGTGCGCGCCGTCGACGAGTATGGTCGCGAGCATCGCGACCATATGGTGATCGAGCTGACTGCCGACGCGGGTGCGAGGACACGGCCGGGCTGACAGGGAGTGATAGGGGGGGCAAAAGAGCGAAGCGACGTGCCCACCATCGGCGCCTGCTGGTGGGCACGGCGCAAGAGCGCATTTGCCCACCCTGCGGACCTTACACGGCGGATTGCGGATGGTCGCTCCGATTGGCACAATTCGCCGACCGTCGCCGCACAGCCCGAGGCCCCACATGATTGCACCGGACACCGCCGCCGCCGTCGACCGGCTCGGACATCTGTTCGCGACCAGCGACGTCGTGCTGCCGTTCACCGGCGCCGGCATCTCGACCGAGTGCGGCATTCCGGACTTCCGCTCGCCGGGCGGGTTGTGGACGAAATATCGGCCGATCCAGTTCGACGACTTTCTGGCGAGCCGCGATATGCGCGACGAGTCGTGGCGCCGGCGCTTTGCCATGGAGGACCAGTTCGGCGCCGCCCGTCCGGGTCGCGGCCATCTGGCGCTGGCGAGCCTCTACCGCGCCGGCAAGGCGCCGGCGGTGGTGACGCAGAACATCGACAATCTGCATCAGGACTCCGGTTTCGCCCCCGAGCACGTGGTCGAGCTCCACGGCAACACCACCTATGCGACCTGCCTCGGCTGCGCCAAGCGCTACGAGCTCGCCTGGGTGCGCGAGCGATTCATGGCGGATGGCGGTCATGCGCCCGATTGCGCCTGCGGCGGCTATATCAAGACGGCGACGATCTCGTTCGGCCAGGCGATGCCGCAGCGCGAGATGCGGCGCGCCGAGGATTTGGCGCTCGCCTGCGACCTGTTCCTGGCGATCGGCTCGTCGCTGGTGGTGTGGCCGGCCGCCGGATTTCCCCTGATGGCCAGGCGCAACGGGGCGCGGCTCGCCATCATCAACCGGGAGCCGACCGAATTCGACGACATGGCCGACCTCGTGGTCCGCCTCGACATCGGCGCCGTGCTGCAACCTTTCATCGCGGCGTCTGTGACCGGCACAGCAGGCTGAGGTAAGCTTTGACCTCGCCACATTGGGCCATCAGCCCGCCACATTGCGGTATCAGCCGGCGTTCTGCCGGGATGCCCGGCGCCCGGCCCGGGAGCGCGGATTCCCTTACGCTACTGTGGAAGAGCCCAGACGGCATGCCGCTTTTTTGCATTTTGTCCTTTGCCGCGGGCGGCGCGGTGCTATCTTCTGAGTGTAAGTTGATTCGATGAAGCGCCCGAAAGAGGCGCCCCAAATGTGGCGGCGTACGACGTCATGTCGTCGGACGGAATGATTGCAAAAGCACCTGGACTAGAGTTGGGGATCGAGCCGGTCGGCGATCTTTCCGACGAGGCCGCGCTGAGCGTGATCGAGCTCACCGGCGCCATAAAATGGTTCGATGTTTCAAAGGGCTACGGCTTCATTGTCCCGGACAATGGCATGCCCGACATCCTGCTCCACGTCACCTGCCTGCGCCGCGACGGATTCCAGACGGCGTACGAGGGCTCGCGCGTGGTCGTCGAGGTCCTGCAGCGTCCCAAGGGACTGCAGGCCTTCCGCATCGTGTCGATGGACGACAGCACCGCGGTCCACCCGGCGCAGATGGAGCCGCCGCGCACCCACGTGGTCGTCAATCCGACCAGCGGACTCGAGCGGGCCCAGGTCAAGTGGTTCAATCGGCTGCGCGGATTCGGCTTCCTGACGCGAGGCGAGGGCACGCCGGATATCTTCGTCCACATGGAGACCCTGCGCCGCTACGGAATTACCGAATTGCGCCCCGGACAAGTTGTCCTGGTGCGGTTCGGGCCTGGCCCAAAGGGATTGATGGCGGCCGAGGTTCACCCCGATGGCGGACCGCACGCGCTTGCATCGCATTGACATGCCGTGCAATTGACGTAGTCAATTCCCGGCGCCGCCTACAGCATGTCCCGCCGAAAGCATGCCCTCGGGCTCGACCCGAGGATCACCCGGTTCGCCGATCAAGGACGTGCCCAACAGGGGAATCTACAGCGCTTCCCGGGTCGAAGCGCCGTAACAAGTGGTTCACTACGACCGGGAAGCGCTGTAGCCGTCATCCGTCAGGGTGACGGAATCCCATCGGCACCGGTTTTGTCCGCAGGGGTTGTCGTCCGTGGTGCCGCCCGCGTTTTACCAGCAACAGATGATGTCTCGCGCCGCCCGGGCGGCGTTCGCCGCGGTCCTGCTCGGATGGGCCGGAGCCGGGACGGCCACGTCGGCCGACCCGAGCACCGTGGAGATCGTCAGCAAGACCGGCGTGCACGTGTTCTCGGCGATCCGCAGGATCCGCCCGTCGCGGCGGATGAAGATCATGTCGAGCGGAACATAGGTGTTCTGCATCCAGAAGCCGACCTCCTGCTCGACCTTGAAGTCGAACAGCATGC
>JBEKZK010000268.1:0-6164 GCA_049509935.1 Xanthobacteraceae bacterium
CGCTTGACCGCCATGACCGACGCGAGCCTCGACAAGATCCCCGTCACCGTCCTCACCGGCTACCTCGGCGCCGGCAAGACGACCCTGCTCAACCGCATCCTCTCCGAGCCGCACGGCAAGCGCTACGCCGTGATCGTCAACGAGTTCGGCGAGATCGGCATCGACAACGAGCTCGTCGTCGGCGCCGACGAGGAAGTGTTCGAGATGAACAACGGCTGCATCTGCTGCACGGTGCGCGGCGATCTCATCCGCATCATCGACGGCCTGATGCGCCGCAAGGGCAAGTTCGACGCCATCATCGTGGAGACCACGGGGCTTGCCGACCCGGCGCCGGTGGCGCAGACCTTCTTCGTCGACGAGACCGTGCGCAACAAGGCGCGGCTCGACGCGGTGGTCACCGTGGCGGACGCCCGATGGCTGAAGGACCGGCTCAAGGACGCGCCGGAGGCCAAGAACCAGATCGCCTTCGCCGACGTCATCCTGATCAACAAGACCGACCTGGTGACGCCGGCGGAGCTGCGCGAGATCGAGATGCGGGTGCGCGGCATCAACCCGTACGCCAGGCTGCATCGCACCGAGCGCTGCGGCGTCGCGCTCGACGAGGTGCTGGGCCGCAATGCCTTCGACCTCGACCGCATCCTCGACATCGAGCCGGCGTTCCTCGCGGCCGATGACGACGACCATGACCACGATCACGACGATCATGACGAGCACGATCACCAGCATCACCACGGCGGCCTGAAGCACTATCACGACGAGGACATGCAGTCGCTGTCGCTGAAGACCGACAAGCCGCTCGACGCCGACAAGTTCTTTCCCTGGGTGCAGGACCTGGTCGCCCAGGACGGGCCGAGCATCCTGCGCTCCAAGGGCATCCTCGCGTTCAGCGGCGATCCCGACCGCTTCGTGTTCCAGGGCGTGCACATGATGCTCGACGGCGATCACCAGCGCCCGTGGCGCGACGACGAGAAGCGCGAGAGCCGCATCGTCTTCATCGGCCGCAACCTCGCCGAGGACCGCATCCGCGCCGGCTTCGAGTCCTGCCTGGCGTAGGCTGGATCCGTAGCCCGGATGGAGCGAAGCGAAATCCGGGGTCGGCGGTGCCGCGCGGCGAGGCCGTTCCCGCATTCCGCTTCGCTCCATGCGGGCTACGGGCATCTGCGCCCCGCATCGTGATATCCATCCGTCATGACCTCGCCCTCCAGTGACACCGCATCCGTCGTCGAGCGCACCCGCCCGGTGGTGCCGGGCGCCGCCGTGATCGCGGTGCATTTCCTTAGGACCACGGCGGCGTTCGTGCTCGCCGAAGAGGCGCTGCTGCTGGTGCCGCCGGACGGCGACCAGCGCCGCGTCGACATCCATGCCGGCGGCATCCTGTGCGCGGCCGCAACCGGCGAAAGGATCCTGACCGGCGGCGACGACGGCCAGGTGATCGCCACCGACGCCGGCGCAACGGTCGAGACCGTGGCGCGCGACGCCAAGCGCCGCTGGATCGACCGGGTGGCGCCCGGCCCCGACGGCGCGGTTGCCTGGTCGGCCGGCAAGACCGCGTTCGTCAAGACCGCAAAGGGCGCGGAGAAAAGCCTCGACGTGCCGTCGAGCGTCGGCGGCCTGGCGTTTGCGCCAAAAGGCTTCCGGCTCGCCGTCGCCCACTACGGCGGCGCGAGCCTTTGGTTCCCCAACGCGGAGGTCGCGGCGGACGTGCTCGACTGGAAGGGCTCGCACCTCGGGGCGACGTTCAGCCCCGACGGCAGGTTCCTGATCACCACCATGCAGGAGCCGACCTTGCACGGCTGGCGCGTCGCCGACCGCCGGAACATGCGCATGGCCGGCTACTCGGCGAAGGTCCGCTCGATCGACTGGAGCGCCGGCGGACGCTGGCTTGCCACCGCCGGCTCCGAGCAGACGATCCTGTGGCCGTTCCAGAGCAAGGACGGGCCGATGGGCAAGACCCCGCTGATGCTCGGCGCCATGCCGTCGCGCGTCGCCGTGGTCGCCTGCCACCCGGCGCAGGACGTGGTGGCGGCCGGCTACGAGGACGGCCTCGTCCTGCTGGTGCGGATCGAGGACGGCGCCGAGATCATCGCCAGGCGCCCGGGCAAGGCCCCGGTGTCGGCGCTCGCCTGGGATGCGGCCGGCGGCCGGCTGGCATTCGGCACCGAGGACGGCGAGGCCGGGATCGTCGGCCTGTGACCGCCCGCTCGCGCGGCATCTTGAATGAGAACCCGGGCTGGACATAGGAAATGAGAAAGACTTCCCCGGCGTCGAGATATTCAATCCGCTGCGTACGATGCCGTGAGCTGCCGAAGATCAACGGCCGGAACCGGCGCGTCGAATCGGTGCTCCTCTTCGGGATCGCCGAACTGCATTTCTGCCCGAGCCGCTCCGCGCCGACGTCGATCCAGGTCTCCTCGGTCCGCGACAGGATCGCGTGCTTGCCGCCGGCCTCCGCCACGATCGCGTTGCCGCTCACACAGCGATCCGCGGCAGCACCTTGTCGGTTAGCAGGGTGAACGACCGGCGGCTCAAGGGCGCCGCCATCAGGTAGGTCATCCCGGCCTCCGCCTCGAGCGCGCGGATCTGATCGGCCACTCCCTCGGGCGTGCCGTGCAGCACGACATCCTCGAGGTAGAAGTCGATCGGGTCCTTGCCGCCGAACGTCCGGGGCTCCTGGCGATGCGCGCCGTGGCCGGGGCCGGCGTAGGCGGCCACTGTCCATTGGACTCCGCGCCGCGCGACCTCGCGGGCTTTTTCGGCCGTCTCGTCGATGGCGATGAGGCGGGCCATCGGGATGGTGCGGCCGCTGTCGCCGTGGCCGGCGGCGGCGAGCCTCTCGCCGTAGTGGCGCCGCTTGCGGCCGAGATCGGCGAAAGAAGAATGCGGGTCCATGAGGATCGAAAAGCCATTGGCCGCTGCCCGGTCGATCGCCGCCGTGGAGGTCGCCGCCATCCACACCGGCGGGTGCGGCGCCTGCAGCGGCTTCGGGAGCACCTCGACGCCCTCGTAGCTGTAATATGTGCCCTGGTATGACAGCTTGTCGTTGGTCCAGGCCCTGAGGACGATCTCGACCGTCTCGTGGAACCGCGCCGCGCTCTCCTCGCCCGGAATGCCGAACGCCGCAAACTCGCTGCGCTCGAAGCCGCGCCCCGCCCCCCAGTTGACGCGCCCGCCCGACAGCACGTCGAGCAACGCCACCTCCTCGGCGAGCCGCAACGGATTGTAGAACGGGGCGAGCGACACCCCGGTCCCGATCCTCAGTCGCCTGGTGCGTGCCGCTGCCATCACGCCCATCATGTGGACCGACGGGCACACCGAGAAGCCCGAGAAATGATGCTCGGCGAGCCACACCGCGTCGTAGCCCGCGGTGTCCATGATGGCGATGCGCTCCAGCGCCATGTCGTAGATCGAGCGCAGCGGCACCGACCGATCCGGCCAACCGAAGAACTGCAGAACGCCGACTTTCATGGAGAGCCTCCCTGCACGCCACTCCGATTCATACATCCATCGGGTTGCCGCGTCCGGGCGGGCGCGGCTATGATTGACCTCATGATCACCATCGATGCGCAGGTGCACGCCTACGAGCGCAACCATCCGGGCCGCCCGTGGGCCGCCGTCCTCCACGGCCCGCCCGAGGTCACGGGCAGCGACATGGTGGCCGCCATGGACGCCGTCGGCGTCGATGGCGCGCTCCTGGTCTCGCCGTTCACCCTGTACGGCTACGACGCGAGCTACGCGATCGCGGCTCATGCTGCCCATCCCGGCCGGTTCGCCCTGATCAAGCCGGTCGATCCGACCGATCCTGCGGCGGCCGACACCATCGCCGACTGGGCGACGACCGACGGTGCGGTGGCGATCCGCATCATGATGACCCGCGGTGTTTCGACCGACGCCGCCGACCCCGGCATCAACCAAGTCCTGGCCGCCGCCGCCCGCCACGCGCTGCCGGTCAATCTGCTGTGCTGGGGACGCCTGGAGCAGGTTGCAGAGCTGGCAGCCCGGAACCCCGGCACGATGCTGGTGATCGACCACCTCGGGCTGCAGCAGCCGTTCGAGCCGCCGGTGCCGGCGGAGCCGTTCGCCGAGCTTCCCAAGGTGCTGAAGCTCGCCGCGTGCGAGAATGTCGCGATCAAGATCACGGGGGCCTGCACGCTGTCGCACGAGCCCTTCCCCTACAATGACCTGTGGGACCCGCTCGGCCGCATCTTCGACGCCTTCGGCCTCGATCGCTGCATGTGGGGCACCGACTGGACCCGGGCGGTCGCGCTGCTGACCTACGAGCAGGGAGTGCAGGCGTTTCGCGTCACCGACCGCCTGTCCGACAGCGACCGCGCCGTCCTCATGGGTGGAGCGCTTCGGCGCATCTATGATTGGACGCCGATCGTGCGGTGACCGGAAGGCCGCCAAGCTCGACCTTAGGGTTCTTTCGAAATATCCTTCTCCGAGCCAAAAATGAAAAGTCTTGGGAGAGCACCAATCTTGCTGGCGAAAGAGCCTCTCTGGGAGGCCTTGCGCCGCCAATTTTCCTGGGAGAGAAAAATAGGGCTTACCTTACGGCGCAACGCGCTCTCGGCGTTTTGCACTGCCATGTACAGCCCTGCGTAATCCAGCTCGTCCCCAATCACCATGAGATCGATGTCGCTTCGCGCAGTATCGGAACCCTTTGCGACTGACCCATACACGAACGCAGCCCTTATTTTGTCGGAGTACGGCCCAAGAGCTTCTTTGAGCGGTTCGGCCAACGCCACCGTTTTCAGGACGAGACTTTGCAATTCCTCGAAGACGGGAGACTTTGGGTACAGTCAACAGCAGCTTGCCGGCCCCGACTTGGTGGGAATCGAACCAGGCGATTTGCCGATCGATTGTGGAAAATGGCGTGCGGCAGTCTCCGCTCTCGCGCCCGACCCGGCCGTTACGACGGCCGCACGCCGCGCTCGGTCTCCATATGGCGTTTCCATCGGCTTCTCAGGTCGCCGAGACGACAGCCGTGGCGCTCGTCGAGAAATTCGGCGGCGACGATGCGGTCGGTCCGGAAATGCCGGAAGTCCCGACGCAGCTCGCACCAGGCCGCCAGCAGGCGCACCGTCTCGGCATAACCGATGATCACCGGCCAGATGGTGCGCTCGCTGTCCTCGCTCTCCCGGTTACGATAGCGGATCCGTATCTTGCGCCCGCTGCGGATCCATAGGCGGGCCCGCGCGATATCCAGGCCGTCGAGGGCCGGCACAATGCGCGGCGGCGCGCCGATGGTCGGCTCGGCGATGAACAGACGCAGACGTTCGGGCACGGCCGTGGAAATCTTGGCGATCAGGTCGCGCGCCGCGGCGGCCAGCACCGGATCCCCGCGCTCGGAAACCCATTGCGCGCCGAGCACCGCGGCTTCGATCTCGTCCGGCGTCAGCATCAGCGGCGGCATGTCGAAGTCGCGGTCGAGGACATAGCCGAGGCCAGCCTCGCCGCGGATCGGCACCCTTTGCCCGATCAGATCCGCCATGTCGCGGTAGACCGACCGCCTCGACACCTCCAGCTCCTCGGCCAGCATGCCGGCGGTGACGGGTCGGCCGGAGCGCCGCAGGATCTGGATGATCTGAAACAGGCGGTCGGCCCGGCGCATCGCGCTCTCCCTGCTGACATCATGCTGTCAGCAGGCCCCTGCCACAAGTCGCCCAATGTCGCATCCGCGGCAGGCAAGCCGTCGTCCAGCCCAACGGAGCAGTTATGATGAACCTCGTCTCGATGCGAATCATCACCGACGACATGCGGCGTCTGGTCGGCTTTTATGAAAGCATGACCGGCCTGTCGGCGACATGGTACACGGACGACTTCGCCGAATTGGTGACGCGGTCATGCACCTTGGCGATCGGCAGCACGCGCACCATGGACCTGTTCGGGGCCGGGGCCGCGCGCCCCGCCGACAACCATACGGTGATCATCGAGTTCCGTGTCGATGACGTCGATCAGGAATTCGAAAGACTGAAGGAGGCGGTCGGCGAATTCGTCCAGGAGCCGACCACCCAGCCATGGGGAAACCGCTCCTTGCTGTTTCGTGACCCCGACGGGAATTTGATCAATCTGTTCACGCCGGTCAGCGCGGAGGCGATCAGGAAATACGACCTCTGAGGCAGTCCCTGCGGAAGCCCGCCCTCGGGCTCGACCCGAGGGCGGGC
>JBEKZK010000269.1:0-6147 GCA_049509935.1 Xanthobacteraceae bacterium
GCCGCCGAACAGGCCGACGATGACGAGCTTGCCGCCCTTGGCGAGGCAATCGAAACCGAGCGCCGCGGTCTGCGCGCTGCCGACGAGATCGATCACGCCGCGGATCGGCTGTCCGGCGGCCCGCGCCAGCTGCGCGACGGCGTCGGGCGCTGCGCCGTCGACCGCCGCCAGCGCGCCGGCTGCGAGCGCCGCCTCGCGCTTGCGCGCGTCGATATCGACCACGACGGCGCCGACGCCGTCCATCGCCTTCAGCAGGCCGATCGCCATCAGGCCGAGCCCGCCGGCGCCGATGATCACGATCGGCTCGCGCCCGGTCAGGTCGGAGAGCTTCTTCAGCGCGCTGTAGGTGGTGACCCCGGAGCACGCATAGGGCGCCGCCGTCACCGGATCGAGGCCCTGGAGGTCGATCAGGTATTTTGGGTGCGGCACCACGATATGGTCCGCATAGCCGCCGTCGCAGTAGACCCCGATGGACCGCGGCGTGGCGCAGTAGTTCTCGTTGTCGGCGAGGCAAACGGCGCACTTGCCGCAGCCGATCCACGGATAGACCAGCCGCACCTCGCCGGGCTCGACGCCAGTTGCGTCGGGGCCGAGCGCCACCACCTCGCCGACGGTCTCGTGGCCCATGGTGAGCGGCAGCGAAATCCCGCGGTCCTTGAGCGACAGCCGCCGGCCGTGGCCGAGGTCGTAGCCGCCTTCCCAGATGTGCAGGTCGCTGTGACAGACACCGGCCGCCTTGACCCGCAGCACCACCTCGGTGCCGGACGGCATCGGGGTCTGGGCATCGACCTCGGCAAGCGGCGCCCCGAACTCGGTGACCCGATAGCTGCGCATGGCGTTCCCCGTGTTATGCCCTTGGACTAGCGGCATCCGCCGGGCCGCGCAAGCCGATTGCCCGGCTCATGGCTTAAGCTCGGCGCCCCCTCTCCCGGCAGCGAGCCGGTATCCGCTTCGCCCGAACATGCGCTACCTTGGGGCAGCGCAACCGGAGGCCCCAAAATGCCCGACATCCGGATTCTCAACCCCGATACCCTGGGCAAACCGCTCGGACAGTACTCGCAGATCACCCGGGTCAAGGCCTCGGAGTTTCTGTTCATCGCCGGCCAGGTCGCGGCAGACGGCAGCCGCGCGGTCGTCGGCGCCGACGACTTCGATGCGCAATGCGTCCAGGTGTTCGCCAACATCGAGGCGGCGCTGAGATCCCAGGGCGCCGGCTTCGCCAACGTGGTCGAGTTCACCACATACCTGGTGCACTCGCAGGACATCCCGAAGTTCATGGCCTACCGGCAGCGCGCGTTTCCAAAGATGTTCGCCAGCGGCGCCTATCCGCCGAACACGCTGCTGATCGTCGACCGCCTGGTGGGCGAGCAGTTCCTCATCGAGGTGCAGACCGTCGCGGCGCTGTGAGCGCACCCGACCTGTTCAGCCACTTCGGCCCGCTGACAAATGGACTGCCGCGCTCGAAAAAGCGCAGCTCGCGGTCGACCGCCTTGGTGATGCCGATGCGCACGCTGCGGCCGATCGGGCCAACGGGACGGATCCCGGTGGCGAGCCAGAGCGTCCGATCGGTGATGAGATCGATGCCGTCGAAAGCGTGATCGACCGCGAACGCCTCGGCGAGCCGCGCGGGGCCGCGGGCGAGATCCGTGGTCCGCGTGGTGCGCCGGTGCTGCTCCATGACATGGATGCCCTGCACGGGCTCGGCCGCGCGCAGCAGCACGCCGGCGCCGGTCCCGGCGGTCTCGGCCGACACGTTGAGCAGGTAGTGCAGGCCGTAGCCGAAGTACACGTAGGCGTGGCCGCGGTCGAGGAACAGCGACCGGTTGCGCTTGGTCGGGCCGACGAAGGCGTGGCCGCTGGCGTCGCCCGGCGGGTAGGCCTCGGTCTCCACGATCCGGCCGGTGATGCGGGTGCCGGCGAGGTCGCGGATCAGCGTCTTGCCGATCAGGAATTTCGCCAGCGCCGCGGCATCGGTCGGCAGCTCGGCGCGGCGCAGCCGGCGCATGGACCTCACGTCCCGACGCGGAGCGGGGCGTTGAGCTTGCGCAGCGCGGCGATCACCGACAGCGCCACGATCCGTCCGGTCCTCGGGTTCTCCGACGGCACGTTCTCGATCGTCAGGGTGAAGCGGGCCGAATCCGCCTCGACCTCGATCGCGTGGCAGTTGCGGGTGACGCTCGGGTCCGCCCAGATGTCGATCATCGTGCGGTCGGGCCCGATGCCGGCGAGCGACAGCGCCGCTGCCACGTTGACGTTCGCCGGAAAGCCGGCCGCGGCCTCGCGCGCGCTGCCGCTGAACACCAGCTTGGGGGCATCGAGCCCCTCGACAGAAATGCCGTTCGCCACCAGGTGGGGCGCGCCGGCGAGGCCGCTGGGCGGCTTGCGCGTGGTCATGCGCACCGAGCTGATCCGTCCTTCGGCGGCGGCCGCGACCGCGTCGAGGCCGAGCAGCCCGCCGGTCGGTACCAGAATCCGTCCGCCACGCGCTTTTGCCAGCTCGATCAGATCGGGCCGCGGCAGCAGCGCGCCGCAGCTCAGGACCATCACCTGCCTGCCGGCCTCGAGCATCGGTCGGCAGATGTCTTCCAGCACCGCGGCCGGCGCGCATTCGACCGCCAGATCCGCATGGTCGGGGATCTCGCCGAGCGCCACCACCGGGCAGGCGATGCCCTCGGCGTCGAGGAAGGCGCGCGCCTTGCCGGTATCGCGCGCCGACACGCAGGCGAGCTCGACGCCGGCGATGCCGTCGCCCAACGCCCGCGCCAGCACCCGGCCGATGGCGCCGAGGCCCGCGATGGCCACACGAACTGTCGGCATGGAACCAAGCCCCGCCCGCGCATGTTCCGGCGAAGTGGACTAAAGGCGAGCCATGGGTTCGCCGACAAAGAACACGCGCCACTCGAGGCGTCATACGCGGCGCACCCCGGCGTCACAAGCGCCGGCTTGACCAATCCGGCGCCATCGCCGACACCTGCGGCGGCTGGTTGCGGAGGATCGATGCAGATGACGGCACCTTCCGCCACCGGGCGGGCGCTCTCCTCGCGCCGGATCCTGGTTCCGGTGACGCTGCTGTGGCTCGCCGGCATCGGCCTGCGCGTCACCATTCTGGCGGTGCCGCCGGTCATTCCGCTGATTCACGTCGAGCTTCGCCTGACCGAGACCGAAGTCGGCGTGCTGACCGGGCTGCCGCCGCTGCTGTTCGCGCTCGCCGCGGTGCCGGGCTCGCTGCTGATCGCGCGGCTCGGCGTCGTCGCCACCGTGGTGATCGGCCTTACGGTGACGGCGGTCGGCGGGGCGCTGCGCGGGGCGGCGCCGAACGCCGTGCTGCTGTTCGCCGCCACCATCCTCACCGGGCTCGGCGTTGCCGTCATGCATCCGTCGATGCCGTCGCTGGTGCGGCAATGGCTGCCGTCGCGCATCGGCTTCGGCACCGCGGTCTATACCAATGGCCTGCTGGTCGGCGAGATCGTGCCGGTGGCGCTGACCATCCCGGTGCTGCTGCCGCTGCTCGGCGGCAGCTGGCGGCTCGACCTGGCGGTCTGGGGCGTGCCGGCGCTGCTGATCGCCATCGTCATCATGGCGCTGGCGCCGCGCCGGCCGGCCGCGATTGCGGTGAGCCCGGGATATCGGCGCTGGTGGCCGGACTGGCACGACCGCCTGCTGTGGCGGCTCGGCGTGATGCTCGGCGCCGTCAACGCCGGCTATTTCTCAACCAACGCCTTCCTCCCCGACTATCTCACCGCCACCGGGCAGGCCGACCTGATCAGCGGCGCCCTGACCGGACTCAATCTGGGGCAGCTGCCGGCATCGTTCCTGCTGCTCGCCGTCGCCGGACGGCTGGAGCGCCGGCTGTGGCCCTACCTGGGCTCCGGGGTGCTGGCGCTCATCGGGTTCGCCGGCGTGGTCCTGTGCTCCGGCCCCTGGGTGATCGCCGCGACCCTGCTGCTCGGCTTCGCGCTCGCCTCCGTCCTCATCCTGGTGCTGGCGCTGCCGCCGCTGCTCAGCGCGCCGGAAAACCTTCACCGCCTGTCGGCCGCGATGTTCACCATCAGCTATTCGTGTGCCGTGGTGGTGCCGATCGTGAGCGGGCTCGCCTGGGACGTCACCGGCATCCCCAGCGTCGCGTTTGCCCCGATGGCGCTGGCCACCCTGCTCATGATCGCGCTGACGCCGACCATCGATCTGCGACGAAAGCCCGTGCCATGAGCGCGATTGCCCGTCACGACGAGCATCCCACCATGTCGCAGCAGCAGCGGCCGATCACGGCGGCGGCATCGCTCACCGCGCTCGGCATCGTCTACGGCGACCTCGGCACCAGCCCGCTCTACACCCTGCAGACCGTGGTCCAGGCAACCGGCGGGCATTTTTCCGCGCAGGCCGCCTTCGGGTCGCTGTCGCTGATCTTCTGGCTGCTGGTGATCACGGTGTCGATCAAGTACTGCCTGCTCGTCATGCGCGCCGACAATCACGGCGAGGGCGGCATCCTGGCGCTGATGTCGATGACCGGTGCAAACTGGCACGGGCGCGGACGCGCGCTGGTCGTCATGGGCCTGTTCGGCGCGGCGCTGATCTACGGCGACGGCATCATCACGCCGGCGATCTCGGTGCTGAGCGCGCTCGAGGGCCTCAACGTGGCGACCGACGTCTTCAAGCCGCACGTGATGCCGATGGCGGTCGTCATCCTGGTCGTGCTGTTCGCCGTGCAATATCGCGGCACCGCGCGCATCGGCCAGGCGTTCGGTCCGGTGATGCTGGTCTGGTTCATCACCATCGCGGCGCTGGGCGTCGGCGGCATCCTGCACCATCCGGGCGTCGTCGCCGCCGTGAACCCGGCGCATGCGGTCGCCTTCCTGGCGGACAATCCGTGGACCGGCTTCACGGTTCTCGGCGGCGTCTTCCTGGCGATCACCGGCGCCGAGGCGCTCTATGCCGACATGGGCCATATCGGCCGCGCTCCGATCCGCGCCATGTGGTACGGCGTGGTGCTGCCGGCGCTGCTGCTCAACTATGCGGGCGAGACCGCGCTGCTGCTCGACGATCCGGCGATGACCGGCAATCCGTTCTTCCGGCTGGTGCCGTCGTGGGCGATCTATCCGATGGTGCTGCTGGCGACGCTCGCCACCATCATCGCCAGCCAGGCGATCATCACCGGCACCTATTCGATGACCCGGCAGGCGATGCAGCTCGGCTGGTTCCCCGGCGTCCGCATCCTGCAGACCTCGGACGCGGAGTACGGGCAGATCTACGTGCCGTTCGTCAACTGGACGATGATGGCCTTCACGGTGCTGCTGACCGTCCTGTTCGCGAGCTCGGAGCGCCTGGCCGGCGCCTACGGCACCGCGGTGTCCACCACCATGCTGCTGACCACGGCCCTGCTCTATAAGGTGATGCGCGACCGCTGGGACTGGTCGCTGCCGCTCGCGCTCGGCGTCAGCGCCGTCTTTCTGGTGGTCGACTTCACGCTGTTCGCCGCCAACCTGACGAAAATCCGCGAGGGCGGCTGGATCCCGCTCACCTTCGGGGCGACCGTGTTCTTCGTGATGACGACCTGGCGCTTCGGCGTCGAGGCGACACGCGCCCATCAGGCGATCGCCATCAAGTCGCCGAAGGAGTTCTTCGCCGAGGTCACCGCGATGAAGCTGCCGCGGGTGCCGGGCACCGCGATCTTCCTCACCCGCGTCGCCGACACCACGCCGCCGGCGCTGGTCCATCACGTCGAGCAGATCGGCGCCCTGCAGGAGACCGTGATCGCGCTCGCGGTGAAATTCGCCGAGGTGCCGCGGGTCCACCGCAGCGAGCGTCTGGAGGTGGAGCAGCTCGCCGACGGGTTCTGGCACATCACCGCGCGTTTCGGCTTCTTCCAGAACCCGATCCTGCCGGCGGCGCTGCGGCAGGCCAAGGAACGCGGCTGCCCGATCGACCTCGAGCACGCGATCTATTTCGGCTCCCGCGACACCGTGGTCGCCGGCCGCCGCCACAGCCTGCTGTGGCGCGCACGGCTGAAGCTGTTCGCCTTCATGCTGCGCAATTCGGTCCGCGCGGTCGATCTGTTCCGCATCCCGACCGAGAAATTCGTCGAGATCGGGCGGCAGATCGAGATTTGAGAACCACCCCTACCCGGCAAGAGTTGCCGCGACCGCAACAAAT
>JBEKZK010000027.1:0-15024 GCA_049509935.1 Xanthobacteraceae bacterium
CTGATGACCTTCGGCGAGGTGAGCACGCTCGCCCATGGCGACGACATCAAGCTCTACGAGCTCGCGGCGCAGCTCGCCGACGCCACGACCAACTCGATCGACTGCGAGTTCCGCATGCGGCACGCGCGCGGCGACTGGGTGTGGTTGCGGGCGCGCTGCGAGATCGTCCACCAGCGCGACGAGCCCGGCGCCCACGTCATCGGCATTGCGGTGGAGATCACCGAGCACAAAATGCTCGCCGAGAAGACCGCCGCCGCCGACATGCGGCTGCGCGACGCGGTGGAGACCATTCCGGAAGCCTTCGTGGTGTGGGACGCCGACAACCGGCTGGTGCTGTGCAACTCGAAATTCCAGAGCCTGCACGGGCTGCCCGACGGCGCCGTCACCGCGGGCACGCGCTACGAGGCCGTGGTGGAGGCCGGCGCCAAGCCGGTCATCCGCACCCACATGACCGGCGAGACGCGGCTCAACGAGAGCTCGCGCACGTTCGAGGCGCAGCTCGAGGACGGCCGTTGGCTGCACATCAGCGAGCGGCGCACCAAGGACGGCGGCTTCGTGTCGGTGGGAACCGACATCACCGCGCTCAAGCGCCACGAGGAGAACCTGGTGGAGAGCGAGAAGCGGCTGATGGCCACCGTCGCCGACCTGCGCAGCTCGCAGCAGACGCTGGAGCGCCAGGCACAGCAGCTCGCCTATCTGGCGGAAAAGTACAGCGAGCAGCGGCGCCGCGCCGAGGAAGCCAACCAGGCGAAATCCGAGTTTCTCGCCAACATGAGCCACGAGCTGCGCACGCCGCTCAACGCCATCATCGGCTTTTCCGAGATCATGGAATCGGGCATGTTCGGCCCGCTCGGGGCGGAGAAGTACCACGAGTACTGCCACGACATCCGCGAGAGCGGCAACTATCTGCTCGACGTGATCAACGACATCCTCGACATGTCGAAGATCGAGGCCGGTCGCACGCGGCTCGACCTCGAGGAGCTCGAGCTCGACCAGACGCTGCGCGAGTCGATCCGGGTGGTCGCCGGCCGCGCCGAGGAGAAGCGCCTGCAGCTCCAGGTCGACGGGCAGCAGGGCATCCGCCTGAAGGCCGACCGCCGCGCGCTCAAGCAGATCGTGCTCAATCTGCTGTCGAACGCCGTGAAGTTCACGCCGGACGGCGGCCGGGTCGTCGTGCGCTGCCACGAGGCCGGCGACGACGTCATGATCGCCATCGAGGACACCGGCATCGGCATCCCGAAGGATGCGCTGGCCAATCTCGGCAAGCCTTTCGAGCAGGTGGAGAGCCAGCTCACCAAGAGTCACCAGGGCTCCGGTCTCGGTCTCGCCATCGCCAAGTCGCTGACCGAGCTGCACGGCGGCGGCATGCGCATCCGCTCGTCGCCGGGCGTCGGCACCATCGTGCTGGTGAGGCTGCCGCGCAGCGGCGTCACCGACAATCCGGACGGCGTGTCGGAAACGGTGCACTGAGAACTGCAACTCCGCGCGCTACACCCTGCCCACGATCCGTTCGAAGCTCGCGCGCACCCGCGCCTGGGTCTCGCCGAGATGGGCCTCCAGGGTGGCGAAGTCGGGGACGTCGGCGGCGCGGACCAGCAGGCCGAGCAGCTCGGGGCCGGCGGCCGCCGGATCGAACGGGACGGAGAGGCAGAGCCGCAGGATCTGCGTGAGATTGTGGTACAGCCGCGCCGCCGGGCGCACGACATCGGCGTCGGCGGCCGACAGCAGGCCGAGCCGCCAGGCCTTGTCGAGGGCGCGCACCGTCGAGGTGTCGAGGATCTCCGGGTGGTCCGCCGCGTGGATCAGCTGCAGATGCTGCGCCAGGAACTCCAGATCGACCAGGCCGCCGGCGACGTATTTGAGGTCCCAGCGATCGCTGTCGCCCTTGTCGGCGGCGATGGCGCCGCGCATCTCGGCGACGTCCTGCGCCACCATCCCGGCATCGCGCCGGCGGCACAGCACGTCGGCGATCACCCGCTCGACCCGCGCGGCGAATTCCGGCGACGCCGAGACGACGCGGGCGCGGGTGAGCGCCAGATGCTCCCAGGTCCACGCCTCGTGCTCCTGATAGCTCCTGAAGCCTTCGATCGGAGTCGCCACCGGGCCGGAGCGGCCCGACGGTCGCAGCCGCATGTCGACCTTGTAGAGCGCGCCGCAGTTGGTCTGCGCGCTGAGCGCGCTGATCAGGCGCTGCGTCAGCCGCCCGAAGTATTGGCTGCCGTACAGCGGGCGGTCGCCATCCGACTGCGTAAGCTCGCCTTCGAACTCGTAGACCAGGATCAGGTCGACGTCGGAGCTCGCCGTCATCTCGCGGCCGCCGAGCTTGCCCAAGGCGAGCACTGCACTTTGCTGGCCGGGGAGTCGCCCGTGCGCGGCGGCAAGGGCCTCCGACACCGCCTGGTGCATGGCGCGGATCAGCACGTCGGCGAGCCCAGCGAAGGCTTCGCCGGCCTGCTCGGCCGATACCGTGCCGGACAGGATGCGGGCGCCGATCAGGAACATGTGCTCCTGGCCGAACATGCGCACGCGATCGAGGAAATCCTCGTACGAGCGCGACTGCTGGAGCGAGCGCGCGAGCTCGGCATTGAGCTTGGCGTCGCCGGGCAGCGCGCCGAAGAAGGTCGGATCGATCAGCGCATCCATCACCTGCGGATACTGCGCCAGGATGTCGGCGAGCCGCGGCGCGGTGCCGAGCGCGAGCGCCAGCAGCGCCACCAGATCGGGATTACGGCGCAGCAGCGAGAGCAGGCGCGCCCCGCCGCTCAGGCCGGCGAGGAAGCGATCGAACGCCACCAGCGTGCGATCCGGGTCGGGCGTGCGCGAGAAGTGGTCGATCAGCAGCGGCACCAGCTCGGCGAGATGGCTCCGCGCGAACTGGCCGATCAGCGGGCGGTACCCGCCACCGAGCCAGCGGCGCACCGTCGCCGAGGCGGCCAGCGGCTGACGGAAGCCGAGCGCGGCGAGCTTGTCGAGCGTCTCGCCGTCGTCGGCCCCCTCGGGAAAGGTGAGACCGCGCCGTTCGGCGGCGACCGCCGGCGCGTTCTCGAACAGCCGGGCGTAGTGCCGCTGCACCTTGCGCAGATGCACGAGCAGATTCTCGGCAAAATCGTCACGATCGGAAAAGCCGAGGAATCGCGCGAAGCCGTCGAGCTCCGGCGATGACGACGGCAGCGTGTGCGTCTGCTCGTCGGCGACCATCTGCAGCCGGTGCTCGACGGTGCGCAGAAAGCAATAGGCCGCCACCAGATCCTCCGCGGCGTCCGGCGCGATCCAGCCGCCACGGGCGAGCACGCTCAAGGTGGCGAGGGTCTCGCGGCCGCGCAGCTCGGGGTGCCGGCCGCCGGCGATCAACTGCTGGGTCTGCACGAAGAACTCGATCTCGCGAATGCCGCCGCGGCCGAGCTTGATGTTGTGGCCTTCGACCGCGATCTGGTCGTGACCGCGATAGGCGTGGATCTGCCGCTTCATCGCGTGGACATCGGCAATCGCCGCGAAATCGAGATACTTGCGCCAGATGAACGGCGAGAGCTCGCGGAGAAACGCCTCGCCTGCCGCGACGTCGCCGGCGCAAGGCCGCGCCTTGATCAGCGCCGCGCGCTCCCAGTTCTGTCCGGTGCCCTCGTAATAGTCGAGCGCCGCCCGCATCGACATGGCGATCTGGGTCGAGGCCGGATCGGGCCGCAGCCTGAGATCGACGCGGAACACATAGCCGTCGACGGTGCGCTCCTGCAGGATCTTCACCAGGCCGCGGGTGATGCGGACGAAGAACGTGGCCGGCTCGACGTCGGCTGCGAGCACCGCGGCGGCGCCGTCGAAGAACACGATGAGGTCGACGTCGCTCGAATAGTTGAGCTCGAACGCCCCCATCTTGCCCATGGCAAAGACAACGTAGCCGCAGCCTCGCGCCGGCGCCGAGGCATCCGCAACGTTGAGCTTTCCGTCGCGGGCGGCGCGGCCGAGGAGGAAGTCGACCGCGCCTGCGACCGCGGTGTCGGCGAGCTCGGTCAACGCCCGGGTGATGCGCATGACCGGCCAGACCCCGCCGATATCGGCGATCGCGATCAGCAGCGCGGCCTCGGCTTTCATCCGGCGCAGCAGATGCATGACCTCGGCCTCGTCGGCCGCCGCCGCAAGCGCCGCACGGGTGCCGGCGAGCAGCGCCGGAAAGTCCAGATCCGGATCGCCGATCAGGAGGCGGAGCAGGCGCGCCGGCTCGCGGCTCGCCAGATCCCACAGGAAAGGCGAGCTCTCGGCGATGCTGTCGATCAGCGCGGCGGCACCCGGTACCCCGGCGAGGAGACGTCCGAGCTCGGCACCCGCCGTGGTCGGCGCGATCTCGGCAAGCCATGCGCAAACCCGCGTCCGACCGGCCGGCGATGCGCGGCGCGCGCCCGCGATCCGGCACGCGAGCGCCGGCCCGTCAGGTTGCGGTATCGCGGCAGCCGGAATAGCCATCCGGGCTAGATGCCAGAGAAGGACCTATGAAGCCAACTGTGGCGTGGGCTGCGGGCCGGTGCGCGGCAGGGTGATCACCGCCCGCAGGCCCGGCTCGTTGTCCGCGAACGTGAGCTCGCCCCCGTGCAGGTGGGCGACCGCGGCGGCGAGGCTCAATCCCAGCCCCGAGCCCGGCTCCGACCGGCTCTTCTCCAGCCGCACGAAGCGCTCGACCACGCGGCCGCGATCGCCCGCCGGGATGCCCGGTCCGTGATCGGAGACCGCGAGCTCGATGCCGTTGCCCTCATCCCGTGCCGCCACCACGATCTCGCCGTTGGCGACGCCGTTCACGTCGTGCCGTGCATATTTGATGGCGTTGTCGACCAGATTGGCGAGCGCCTGGCTGACGAGGTCGCGGTTGCCGGTGAGCCGCGCCGGGGCCGGTGCCTCGACCTTCAGGCTCATGCCTTTTTCATCGGCGAGCGGTTCGTAGAGCTCGCCGACGTCTCGGGCGATCTCGGCGGCATCGAACTCGGCCATCTCCTCGCGGCCCTGCCCGGACTCGGCCCGCGCGATCAACAGAAGCGCGTTGAAGGTCTGGATCAGGCGGTCGGACTCGTCGATCGTGGTCTCCAGGGCGGAGCGGTAGTCGGCCTCGCCCCGAGCGTTCCGCAGCGCCTCCTCGCAGCGGTTGCGCAGCCGCGTCAGCGGGGTCTTCAGGTCGTGCGCGATGTTGTCGGACACCTCCTTGAGGCCGTGCATCAGCGCTTCGATCCGCTCCAGCATGGTGTTGAGGTTGCCGGCGAGACGGTCGATCTCGTCGCCGGTTCCCGCGATCGGCAGCCGGCCGGTGAGGTCTCCGCGCATGATCCGCTGCGTCGTTCCGGTCATCGCATCGATGCGCTTGAGCACGCGGCGAGTGACGAAGAAGCCGCCCGACAGACCGAGCACCACCACGATGGCGATCGACCAGCGGCCCGCCGACACGATGATGTCGTGCAACCGCTCGCGTTCCTCGAGATCGCGGCCGACCAGGAGGCGGAACCCGCCGGGAAGCTGGAACACGCGGGCCAGCGCCTGATGCTCGGCGTCCTCCGATTCGTCGAGGCGGCGATAGGCGCTCTCGGTCCAGCCCGCCTTGTCGAGCACGCCGGGCGCCAGCGAGCCGACATTGCCGGCGAGCCCCTCGCCCGACGACGTGGTGACCAGATAGAGGCTCGAGCCCGGCCGCCGCGAGCGGTTGTCGACGATCTGCACGAGGCGGCGGATGCCGCCCTGGCGGTACTGCTCGGAGAGCCCGGTGATCTCGGCGTCGACCGTCTCGGTGATCTGCTCGGTGATGAGGCGCCGGGTGTTCCAGGCGAAATAGCCGAGCAGGAGCACGGCGAACAATGCGAACACCGTAAGGTAGAACAGCGTCAGCTTGAACGCCGTCGTGCGGACGAGCTTACCGAGTGCCGTCACGTATCATGTATCCCGCTCCGCGCACGGTGTGGAGCAGCGGCCGTGCGAACCCCTTGTCGATCTTAGAGCGGAGCCGCGAGATATGCACGTCGATGACGTTGGTCTGCGGGTCGAAATGATAGTCCCAGACGTTCTCGAGCAGCATGGTCCGGGTCACCACCTGGCCGGCGTGCTTCATGAGATATTCGAGCAGCCGGAACTCGCGGGGCTGCAGCACGATCTCGGAATCGCCCCGATTGACGCTGTGTGACAGCCGGTCGAGCTGCAGGTCGCCGACCCGATAGACCATGTCCTCGGTGCGGCCGACCCGCCGCCGCGCCAGCACCTCGACGCGCGCCAGCAGCTCGGCGAACGAATAGGGCTTCGGCAGATAGTCGTCGCCGCCTGCGCGCAACCCCTTGATCCGGTCGTCGACCTGGCCGAGCGCCGACAGAATCAGCGCCGGCGTCTCCGTGCCCTTCTGGCGCAAGGCCCCGATGACCGCGAGCCCGTCGAGCTTGGGCAGCATGCGGTCGACGATGAGCACGTCGTATTGCCCTTCCAGCGCGAGCCCCAGGCCCTCCTCGCCGTCCGCCGCCTTGTCGGCGACGTGTCCGACCTCGCGGAACGCCTTGACCAGATAGTCGGCAGCGTCACGATCGTCTTCGATGATGAGCAGGCGCATGGCGACGACATCTCGGGTGACGTCCCGCGCGGCCGGCCCGGCCGGCCTGTCGGCAGGCGGGCCGGCGCGACCGGTCGACGGGAACAGGCCCTGTGGTGCCAATCTCATCTCCGGAAATCAAGCATTCGGGCCATCCTGCCCGAGTTTGGTGCACCGATTCCGAACGTCCCCCCGGTCGGACCGGCCGGAACGCGCCCTGGGATGCTCGACGCAGGGCCGAAAATGATGAGGGGCGGCGGGTTTGCCCGCCGCCCCTCAACCGAGTCCGGTCCGGCGGGGGCGACGGATGCCGGGGCCGAAGCTCGGATGGGTGGGGACGGGCTGCTGCCCGTCCCCCGGTTCGCACCACCGGCGGGGGCGACGGATGCCGGCGGGACGCCCCGATCCTGTTCGGCGCATGCTCGGACGACGTGTGCGGTCGCCTTCCAGAACATGCGCCACGTCAGGCTGTCGGCGATCGGTCAGGCCCGACCAAGCGCCAAAGCCACAAACCTCGTACTGTCGCCCGACTTCACCCGCAGCAGGACGCTGCGCTTGCCTTCGGTGCGGGCCTCGCTGAGCGCCTTGCGCACGTCGGCGGGCGCCGAAACCACCTTGCCGGCGACATCGAGGATGATGTCGCCCGTCTTGAACCCGCGATCGGCGGCCGGGCCGTCGGGATCGACGGCGACGACCACGACACCTTCGCCACCCGTTCCCGCCACCTTGCCGGCTGGAGCCAGCGTGAGGCCGAACCGCCGCAGCTCCGTGCCGTTCTGATCGGGCTCCTCGATGTTCGCCCGCGCCTGGCGCTGCTCCTTGGGCAGCTCGCCGAGCGTCAGCGTCAGCGCCTTCTCCTCGCCCTTGCGCGAGATCGTGAGCTTGACCGAGGTGCCGGGTGACGTCGCACCGATGCGGCGAGCGAGGTCGCGGGCGTCCTTGATCGGCTGGCCGTTGACCGCGGTGATCACATCGCCGGACTGGATGCCGGCGGCAACCGCCGGACTGTCGGGCTGCGGCTCGGCGACCAGCGCGCCTTGGGCCTTCGTCAGCCCAAGGCTCTCGGCGATCTCCGCGGTCACCGGCTGGATCTGCACGCCGATCCACCCGCGGGTCACGGCGCCATGGTCCTTGAGCTGAAGCACCACGGACTTGACCGTTTCTGCGGGAATGGCGAACGCGATGCCGACCGAGCCGCCCGACGGCGAGAAGATCGCCGTGTTGACCCCGATCACGTTGCCGTCGACGTCGAAGGTCGGGCCGCCGGAGTTGCCTTTGTTCACCGGCGCGTCAATCTGAATGAAATCGTCGTAGGGGCCGGCGCCGATGTCACGGCCGCGCGCCGAGACGATGCCGGCCGTCACCGTCCCGCCGAGGCCGAACGGGTTGCCGACCGCGATCACCCAGTCGCCGATACGTGGGCTGACATCGGCAAACTCGACGAACGGGAAATCGCTGCGTCCCTCGACCTTGATCAGCGCCACGTCGGTCTTGGCGTCGGAGCCGATCACCTTGGCCGAATAGGACTTTCCGTCGTCGGTCGCCACTTCGACGCTGTCGGCATTGTCGACCACGTGGTTGTTGGTGACCGCATAGCCGTCAGCCGAAATGAAGAAGCCGGAGCCCTGGCCGAGCTGGAAATTGTGCTGGCGCGGGCTGCGATCCGAGTCGCGGCCGCCGCCGTCCGGGGTGCCGAAGCGGCGAAAGAACCGCTCGAACGGGGAGCCGGGAGGAATCGCCGGCCCGTCGTCGCCGAACATGGTCTTCGGCCCGGCGTCCATCCTGACGCGGACCGACATCACCGCAGGCTTGACCTTCTCGACGATGTCGGCGAATCCGACCGGGCGAGCGGGCTCGGCCGCCTGCACCGGACTGGAGATCGCCGGGAGGCCGGGAACCCCCGGACCGTGCAACAGCACCGCGGCACCGATGCCGGCCACCGAGGCGAGGAGGACGAGGCGGCGCGCGGACAGAATCCGTGGCGTCGAGGGAGCACGCGGTTCCGCGGCGTTTCGCGCGTTCATGGCAGACTTGGCTCCAACCCTCGGACAATTCGGCGCGTTGCTCGACGCGCACCATGGCGCTGCAAGCCTTACGGCGCGCTGACGGCGGGATTAAACTTTGGTAATCAGTCCCGCGCGCCGGTGAGCTCGGCGAGGCGGGCCTGCTCGGCGGCCGTGAGGCTCGCGCCCTCGGCGCCGGCGATCGCACCGCGGCGGCGGCGGGCGACGAGGACGAGCGCGATGGCGCCGGCTCCCAGCAGCGCCGGCGGGCCGATCCACAGCACCGCCGTGTGCCAGGCAAACCGCGGCTTGAGCAGCACGAAATCGCCGTAGCGGGCGGTAAGGAATTCCAGCACCTGACCGTCGCTGTCGCCGGCCTTGAGCCGCTCGCGCACCAGGATGCGCAGGTCGCGGGCCAGCGGCGCATCGGAATCGTCGATCGACTGGTTCTGGCACACCATGCAGCGCAGCTCGCGCGACAGCCCGCGCGCCCGCGTCTCGAGCCCGCGGTCGGCCAGCATCTCGTCGGGCTGCACGGCGAGCACCGGAGCTGCGGCGAGCGCCAGCAGTACGGCCAGCAGCAGACTTGGCCGGAAACTCATGGCGAGCTCCTCATTCGGCAGGCTGCAGCGTCGTTGCCCGCGCCGCTGCCGGGCGTGGCGCGCCGACGCGCAGCCGCCGGTCGGACAGCGACAGGCCGCCACCCAGCATCATCACGGCGGCGCCGATCCAGATCAGCAGAACCATCGGCTTGTGATAGAGCCGCACCGCTACCGTCCCATCGGGGTTGGGATCGCCGATGGCGAGATAGAGCTGGCTCAGGCCGCGGACCATCAGCGCGGCCTGCGTCGTCGTCATGGCGCGCACCGGGTAGGATCGTCGCGACGGCTCCATCACGCCGATCAGCTGGCCGTTGCGGCGCACCGTGAAGGTGCCGACGGTCTCGCGGTAGTTGGGGCCCGGGCGCGGTGCCAGGCCGTCGAAGGTGACCTCGTAGTGGCGGATCGAGAGCACGTCGTGCGGCTTGATCGAGGCGATGCGCTCGGCGCCCCACTGGGTCTCGCCGACGATGCCAAGCAAGGTCAATCCGACGCCGAAATGCGCGACCGCGGTGCCCCAGTTCGATCGCGGCAGGCCCCTGGCGCGGCGCAGCGCGGTGCGGAACGGCACGCGGTAGAGGCCGGTGCGCTCGACCAGGTCGGCGAGCGCGCCGACCATCACGAACAGCGCGAGACCGCTGCCGAAGTGCGCCAGCGTGGTGCTGGTGTCCTCGACCGCGTAGCTCGCCGCAATGCCGGCGATGGCGACCGCGAACGCCACCATCAGGCGCTGGGTGACGGCGAGGAGATCGCCGCGCTTCCAGGCGAGCAGCGGCCCGAACGACATGGCGACCACGAGCGCCAGGGCGAGCGGGCCGAACGTGTAATTGAAATAGGGCGCGCCCACTGAAATCTTGTCGCCGGTCAGCGCCTCGAGCACCAGCGGGTAGAGCGTGCCGATGAACACGGTCGCGCAGGCCGTCGTGAGCAGCAGATTATTGAGCACCAGCGCGCCCTCGCGCGACACCGGCGCGAACAGCCCGCCCTGCTTGAGCAGCGGCGCCCGCCAGGCGAACAGCGAAAAACCACCGCCGATGAACAGCACCAGGATGGCGAGGATGAACGCGCCGCGCGCCGGATCGTTGGCGAAGGTGTGGACCGAGGTGAGGACGCCGGAGCGCACCAGGAAGGTGCCGAGCAGGGAGAGCGAGAAGGTGAGGATGGCGAGCAGGACGGTCCACACCTTCAGGGCATTGCGCTTCTCCATCACGACGGCGGAATGCAGGAGCGCGGTGCCGCACAGCCACGGCATCAGCGAGGCGTTCTCCACCGGGTCCCAGAACCACCAGCCGCCCCAGCCGAGCGTGTAGTAGGCCCAGTACGAGCCCATCGCGACGCCGAGCGTCAGGCACATCCAGGCGGCGAGCGCCCATGGCCGCACCCAGCGCGCCCAGGCGGCATCGATCCTCCCCTCGATCAGCGCCGCGACGGCGAACGAGAACGTGATGGAGAACCCGACATAGCCGAGATAGAGCAGCGGCGGATGCACGGCCAGACCGATGTCCTGAAGCACCGGGTTGAGATCGCGGCCTTCGAGCGGCGTCGGCGAGAGCCGTGCGAACGGATTGGAGGTCACCAGGATGAACAGGTGGAACGTGGCGGCGAGGAAACCCTGCACGGCGAGCACCGTCGCCTTGAGGGTGATCGGAAGGTTGCCGCCGAACAGCGCCACCAGGGCACCGAACAGTCCGAGGATCAGGACCCAGAGCAGCATCGATCCTTCGTGGTTCCCCCACACGCCGGAGATCTTGTAGATGAGCGGCTTGGCCGAATGGGAGTTCTCGAAGACGCCGAGCACGGAAAAGTCCGACGCCACGTGGCACCAGGTGAGCGCCGCGAACGCCACCGCGACGAAGACGAGCTGGGCAACCGCGGTCGGCGCGGCGAGGCCGATCAGGACCGGGTCGCGGCTCCTCACGCCCCACAGCGGCATGACGGTCTGGATCAGCGCAATCGCGAGCGCCAGGACCAGCGAATAGTGACCGAGCTCGGCGATCATCGACGTTGCTCGCGGCGGCTCATGGCGATCTCGCCTGGGACGCAGGGACGTCGCCGCCATAGCTGGCGCCCTCTTTCCAATGACCCTGGCGCTTGAGAGCGTCGGCGACTTCCCTCGGCATGTAGGTCTCGTCGTGCTTGGCAAGAATGGTGTCGGCCTTGAACTGGCCGGAGGCGTCCAGCGAGCCCTCGGCGACGACGCCCTGACCTTCGCGGAACAGGTCGGGAAGCGTGCCCGAATAGGCGACGCCGATCGCCTTGTTGCCGTCGGTCACCTCGAAGCGGACGCTCTCATTGCCGCCGCGCACCACGCTGTCGGGCTTGACGAGCCCGCCGAGCCGAATGCGGACACCGGGCTTGACGTGCTTCTCGACCACGTCGGTCGGCGAGTTGAAGAACACGATGGTGTCGCGCAGGGCGAACAGCACGAGTGCCGCGGCGACGCCGAGAACCGCAAGGCCGGTACCGATCAGGCCGAAGCGTCGCTGCCTGCGCGTCATCATCCCCCCCTTGGTCACTCGTGCAGCCCGAGCCCCCTCACGAGCTCATCCACCCGCTGCACCTTACCCGCATCGGGGGCCATCGCGCGACGGGCATCGCCTGCGGCATTGAGCGCCTTCTCGCGCTCGCCGAGCACCGCATAGGAGCGCACCAGGCGCAGCCAGCCGTCGACGTCGGAGCCGTCGCGCTTGAGCCGCTCGGCGAGTTGCTCGACCATGCCCCGCACCATGGCGATGCGCTGCTCCGGCGGCAGGCTGGCGGCCGCCGCGACCTCGGAGGCGCCCGGCCCCGGCGGCGCCGTCGCGGGCGCCGCGGCGTTCTGAGGGTCGACTCTCGCCAGCGATTGACGCACCAGCTCGGCCCACGGGGCGCCAGGCGGCGCACGGCCCAGCAGGTTGCGCCAGATCGCCGCGGCGTCCTGCGCCCTGCCATCCTGCTCGGCCGACATCCCGATGTAGAATTGCGCCTTGACATGCTGGGCATCGAGCACGTGCGCCCGGTCGAAGGCGGTCTTCGCCTCGGCGGTGACGACACCGTCGGCCGCCGCCACCATCGCCTCGCCGAGGTCGGCCTCGCGGTCGGCGCTCTCGCCGAGCAGCCGCAACGCATTGCGCCGTGCGTTCACCGCCTCATCGAAGCGACCGAGTCGCATGTAGACCGGAGCGATCACCGCCCAGCCGC
This sequence comes from Xanthobacteraceae bacterium, assembly GCA_049509935.1. Taxonomy (GTDB): domain Bacteria; phylum Pseudomonadota; class Alphaproteobacteria; order Rhizobiales; family Xanthobacteraceae; genus AP-16. The sequence goes on from JBEKZK010000027.1 coordinate 12,324, forward strand.
GGGCATCGTCGGGATTGCGCTCCAGGCGTTGTTCGACCTGGGTGATCAGCGCCTCGACCGAAGCGGCGTCCTGCGGCGTCTGGGCGCGGGCGGCGATTGGCTGGTCGGGCAGGTTCGGCGAGCCCAGCAGCAGATAGAGGCCGCCGGCGCCGACCGGCAGGCCGACCAGCGCGATCAGGGCTGCGACGCGCCGGCGCCAAGCCGCGGCCTTCGGAGCATCCGCCGCGGCGGCGTCGCCGCCCGAGGCGTCGGCGGCCGCCAGCAGGCGCCGCGACACTTCGATGCGAGCCGCATCGGCCTCGCGCTCGCCGATCAGCCCGGCGGCCCGATCGCGCGCGATCTCGTCGAGCTGGTCGCGATAGACCATGACGTCGCTGCCCGAGGCGCCGGCGACCATGCGCCGACTGAGCGGCCACAGCACGACGAGGATCGCCGCCGCCGTCATCAGTGCAAAGACCAACCATTGCGTCATGGCGCCGCCCAGGCCGCGTCGACCAAAGGTCGCCGGCCGCACGAACTCTGGTAGCCAATGACCGAGCCTTGCGCCGCTGGCAAGTTGACGCAGGCCGTCCACGAACGCTGCAGATGGAAGCCTCGAGCCGGTGATGGATATCAGCGATGCAGGAAACTGAAGCGCTTTCGGGGCGGGCCGCATTCTCACTTCGGGCAGAAATGCGACCTCTGACCGCTTCCTGGAGGCTCGGCGAGCTTGCGCTCGCTGTCCTATGCGTCGGCGATCTTGCGCTCGCCCTCGCTCGCCCTCCTATGCCTTGGCGATCTTGCGCTCGCAATCCTATGCCTTGGTGATCTTGCGCTCGCTGTCCTATGCCTTGGCGATCTTTCGCTCGCCTTGGGCCGCGACCTCGGCCGCCTTGGCAAACAGCGAGGCGTAGCTGGGGCCAAAGATCTTTGCCGCAAACCGCACTGCAGCATCGACCTGGGACTGGCGGAACGCGCGGTCGACGTCGCCGGCGTGGCGCAGCGAATCGAGCAGCGGATTCATCGCGGTATCGAGATGGGACTGCAGCTCGGAATAGACCCGCAGGGTCACCTCGTTGATCGCCAGCTCGTTGGCGTAATTGCGGCAGACGCTGACCAGCTCGATCATCGCCTCGGTGTCGCCGACCTCGATCGAGTCGAGCGCGGATCCGGCGGCGATGTCGCGTTGGGTGCGCTGACCGAGCAGGCGGCGGACGCGGCCGGGTGCGGTCTCGACTGCGGCCTTGAGCAGCTCCGAGACGTCGCCGCGGATGCGCGCCAGCTGCCGCGCCCACGGCGAGTCCACCGAGAGATCGAGCTCGGTTCGCAGCGCACGCACGCCGTCGTGGATATCCTTGAGCAGCGTCGCGACGGCGGCCGCATCACGGCTCTTGAGGTGGGCTCGCAGACGCGAAACCATCTCCTCGACGTCGTCGATCACGATGGTGACGGCAACCGAAAACGGCGTCTCGGCGATGCGGTCGGCCGCATCGCTGACGGCTGCCCTGGTGGCGAGCCGGATCAACTGCCAGGGCGACGTCAACCGGCTCCAGACCAGGAGGACGCCGTAGGCGAAGACGTCGCGGTGGCGGGCCACGGGAGAGTCGAGCAGCGCCTTGACGCTGTCGAGCGTCTCGTCGGCGAGGTTCTTGATCTGCACCGGCAGCCGCGACGCGATCACCGCGATGGCGTCGCGGACCTTCAGCACGCTGACGATCTCGCGCAGCTCCTCGATCGCGTGCGGAACGCCAACTTGCGCGGCGAGGCGGCGCAGCGCCTTGTCGTCGTGGCTGGCGGCGCCGATGGTCTCCTGGATGCGCTGCACCACGCGATCCTGAAAAGCCTTCGCCAGCTGGTCGGCCTGCTGCGCTTCGCCGGCGAGCAGGTGACGACTCAGATGATCCGCATACGCCTTGGTCTCGACCGGGACCAGATCGCGGGCGAGCCATTGCCAGATCGGATCGAGCGAGGCCCGCGCGATGCGGCCGCGCTGGCGCCGGTCCGCCTGTCCGTCCATCAGGAACGGCTGCAGCGGCTGGAAGAACAGGCGCTGTGGATTGCCGATACGCGGCGGCGGACGCTCGCCCGGAGCCCGCGCGGCGCGCAGCTCCTGCAGGATCAGGTCGGCGCCCGGCACCGCGTCGCCGCGCAGCTTTGCGCGTTCGAGCTCCGCCACGAGCATCGTCCGCGCCTGCGGTGTCAGCTCCCGCAGATAGTCCCGCAGCTGATCGACCGACAGCCCTTCACTGCCCATCCGGCAACCCAATCCCATGCCCGCCATAGAGGCGACCTGGATAGCGCGGCGCCGTTAAGAAGCCGTTACCCAAAAATCCTTTCCCGCCAATGCGTTGGGGTTGGATGAGCGGGGCGGGTCGGATGTTGAGTTTGCTGGCATTTTCCCCCGTCGCTGCGATAAGCCGTTGTGCCGAGGCCTCGCGGCTGGCTAATCATTTCCGGGCGCCGCGACAATCGGGCGCCGGGAGGAAGCGTCATGCCGGAGATCAGGACCGAGTTTCTGTTCGAGATCACGTTGGAGGTGCCGCCAGTCGTCGATCTCGGCGAGACGCCTTATGGCCGCCGGCGCATCGCCCAGGTGGTGGCCGGCAGCTTCGAGGGACCGAGGCTCAAGGGCCGCATCCTGCCGGGCGGTGGCGACTGGCTGCTGCTGCGCCGCGACGGAGTGCTCCAGCTCGACGTGCGGCTGACCCTGGAGACCGACGAC
>JBEKZK010000270.1:0-6086 GCA_049509935.1 Xanthobacteraceae bacterium
CGACCGTCGCCCGGGGGGGCATTCTCGAACCGGGTTCGTCTGATGGCAGCCGCGCCCCGCAGATGACAGCAAAGCGCGCGGCCGCATAGTTAACGTCTCACCAACCAAGCGGCCGAAAATCGCTTGCTTCCTGCGTAGTGGCGCGGACGCGGCGTCGCCCCGGGTCGGTCATGAATGGGCGGTGGACTCAACGCTGACGTGAAGGATGGCATGTTCCGAGTTCTTTCCTGCCTGGGTGGCGAGCACGATTGGCGGCTGGTCGCGCTCGCCGCCATCGTCTGCCTGGTCGCGAGCCTGGCGGCCGTCAATCTGATCCAGCGTGCCCGCATGAGCGACCGGGGCGGGCGAGCGGCCTGGATCGCGACCGCAGGCGCCGGCGCCGGGTGCGGCATCTGGGCGACGCACTTCATCGCCATGCTGGCCTACCAGCCGGGTGTCGCTGTCGCCTATGACGTCGGCCTCACCTTCGTGTCGCTCGTCGTCGCCATGGCGGTCACGGCTGCCGGCATCGGCGCGGCCGTCAGCGGCAGCCTCCGGTCGCGCGCCATCGTCGGCGGAGCCGTGATCGGGGCGGGCGTCGCGGCGATGCATTACCTCGGCATGTCGGCGTTGGAGGTCGGCGGGCACCTCACGTGGTCCCCCGGCCTGGTTGCCGCATCGATCGCGCTCGGCATGGTGTCGGCCATCGCGGCGATGACGGTGACGGTCCATCGGACCGGTCCGGTCGCGACGCTGCTCGCCGCGGTCCTTCTCGCCGCGGCCATCGTCTCCCTCCATTTCACCGCGATGGGCGCCGTCACGATCGTTCCAAACGCCCTCAGGGTGGTGACCCCGTCGTCGATCTCCCCGAGCACGCTCGCCGTCGCGGTGGCGGCGATATCGGCCGTCGTCATGGCGATTGCCGCCGTCTGCGCGATGTTGGACGACCGGCTGCGCAAGAAGAGCATCCAGCTCGATTCCGCCCTCGATCACATGGTCCAGGGCCTGAAGATATTCGACGCCGAGGGCCGGCTGGTGCTGTGCAACCGCCGCTACACCGAAATGTACGGGCTGCCGGCCGAATCGGTGCGGCCCGGTCTCACGCTGCACCAGCTTCAGGACATGCGCGCCGTGGCGGGGAGCTTCACCGAGGATCCGGCGAGCTATATCGCCGCGATGCTGGGCGAGGCCAATGGGGCCGCGAAGGTGGTCGAGCTGCCCAACGGACGGACCATCACGGTCATCAACCAGCGGATGGCCGGCGGCGGCTGGATTTCGACCCACGAGGACGTGACCGAGCGCGCCCGGGCCGAAGCCCAGATCAACCATATGGCGACCCACGACGGATTGACCGGGCTGCCCAACCGCGCGTGCTTCCAGCTCCGGATGGAGCAGACGCTGCTGCGGGTTGCGCGCGGCGACACATATGCGCTGCTCTGCATCGACCTCGACGGGTTCAAGAGCGTCAACGACACGTTCGGACACCCGGTCGGCGATCTCGTATTGCAGACGGTGGGCCAGCGGCTGCGGCACGGCACCCGCGAGATGGATTCCGTCGCCCGGTTCGGCGGCGACGAGTTCGCGGTCCTGCAGGTCGGCGTCGGCCGGCCGGAGGATGCCGCAACGCTGGCGCAGCGCCTGATCGAGGCGATCAGCGCGCCATACGACGTCGACGGTCAGCAGATCGTCATCGGTGCCAGCATCGGTGTCGCGATGGCGCCCGACGACGGCCCGACCTCTGAGGCGCTCCTGCGCAACGCCGACCTGGCGCTCTATCGGGCGAAGGCCAACGGCCGGATGACCTACGCCTTCTTCGAGCCCGCCATGGATGCTCAGCTCCGGGCGCGGCATCTGCTCGAGGTCGACCTGCGCAAGGCCCTGGGCAACGGCGAGCTCGACCTCGCCTATCAGCCGCTGGTGAATCTGGCCAGCGGACGGATATCCAGCTGCGAGGCGCTGTTGCGCTGGAGCCATCCGCAGCGCGGGATGGTGTCACCGGGCGAGTTCATCCCCCTGGCGGAGGACATCGGCCTGATCGTTCCGATCGGCGAATGGGTTCTGCGTCGGGCCTGCAGCGAGGCGATGTCGTGGCCGTCGGACGTCTCGGTCGCCGTGAACCTGTCGGCCGTCCAGTTCAAGTGCCACGACCTGGTCGAGACCGTGGTCGACGCGCTGGCCCAGTCCGGTCTGCCCGGAAGTCGCCTGGAGCTCGAGATCACCGAGTCGGTCCTGCTCCACGAGAGCTTGGCGACCACGGCCGTGCTTCACCGGCTCCATGCGCTGGGAATTCGTATCTCGATGGACGACTTCGGCACCGGCTACTCGTCGCTGAGCTATCTGCGCAGCTTTCCGTTCGACAAGCTCAAGATCGATCAGTCCTTCCTGCGCGATCTGTCCGGCAATGCCGACTGCGCGGCGATCGTCAAGGCCGTCGCCGACCTCGGTCGCGCGATCGGAGTCGTCACCACGGCGGAGGGCGTCGAGACCGCCGAGCAGCTCGAGATGGTGCGGTTGGCGGGGTGCACCGAGGCGCAAGGGTTCTACTTCTACGTTCCCCGGGCCGCGGCGGCGACGCGCGAGCTGCTCGCGCAACGCGCTCGCGAGCTGCACGCCGCTTGACCGGCGGACCCGGTCACGGATAGCCGCGCATCATCAGCTTGTCGGCGCGCACCTCCCAGCTCTCCAGGCGGTTGAGAAAGCTCATGCCGAGCAGGCTGACCTTGAGCTGGCCGGGCTGCGCGATCAATGCCGGCACCGCGCGCTCGATCAGGCTGCCGACCGAGAGGCGGTCGAGCGTCACCGGCGCGGCGTGGGTGCGGCCGTTGGCGGTATCGACGCTGACCGTGTAGCTCAGCACCTCGAGCGGCAGCCCGGCGGCCTTGGCGGCCTCCTGGGTCAGCACGACGGCGCTCGCTCCGGTATCGAGCACCATGGCGATCCGCGCACCGTTGACCTGGGTGCCGACCTGGAAATCGCCGTTGCGGGTCCGCGCGATCTCGACGGTGCGGCCGTGCGACATCGAGCGCCCGGGCATCAGCTCGCCGAGCAGGCGGTCACCGACGTCGCGCAGCTCGAAGCGGTAGCTGTAGCCGACCGCCAGCAGCAGTCCCAGAACGACCCAGAACACCGCCGCCTCGAGGGCCTGGAACAGCTGGCCGCGGAACATCGCCAGTACGCCGCCGCCGACGAAAATGAGCAACGTGGCCATGATCGCCAGCGAACCGAATTGCACCGTGGACAGCCCGGCGATCGTCTCCTCGTCCCGGCGCACGACGAGCATGAGCAGGAGCAGCGCGAGGCAGAGCAGCGCGGTCCATCCGAGGCGCCGGGTCACCGCGTGGCTCCGCGCATGGCGGCGCCGGGCGTCCGGAGGCCCAGCCCGAGCGCCGTCAGGCGCCGCGGCAGCTCCGCCATCAGGCGGCGGCGTTCTTCATCCGAATAGCCCGCCCAACCGCCGATCTCGGCGAGCGTGCGCCCGCAGCCGACGCACAGCCCGACCTGCGGGTCGACGACGCACACCTTGGTGCAGGGAGTATCCATGGCCGGGGCGGACGCGCTCCAGGTGATTCCAGGCGGCAATGTACGGGCCGTTCGGCGGAACGCAATCGGCCGCACGCCGCTATGTCAGCGACGTCCTGGTGCGGGCCCTGTCGTCGGGCGCTCCGACCGATTTGGCCCGCCCGCCCTCCGGGGTCCGCTCGCCGGGCGCGGTCCCCGGCATGATCGACGGCGCCGGTTCCCTCATCGGGCCGAGCGCCGTCATGACGCGCTCGGGCGGGAACGTCACGAGCACCTCGGTGCCCTCGCGCAGCTTCGATTTGAGCGTGAACGTGCCGCCGTGCAGGTCGACCAGGCTCTTGGCGATCGGCAGGCCGAGCCCAGTGCCCTGCTCGGCGGACTTGATCGCGTTGCTGCCCTGGCCGAACGATGCGAGCACGATCGGGATCTCGTCCTCGGGGATCCCGGGGCCGGTGTCCTTCACCAGCATGTACTCGCCGCCCGAGGCGGTCCAGCCCGCCTTGAGCCACACCTCGCCGCCCTGCGGCGTGAACTTGATCGCGTTGGAGAGCAGGTTGAGGCAGATCTGGCGGACCGCACGCTCGTCGGCCCACAGCCGTGGCAGCTCCGGCTCGAACACCTCGTGGATGGTCAGGCCGCGATTCCTGGCGCGCAGCTTGAGAAGATGATGGCAGTCCTCGATCACCTGAGTGAGCGCCACCGGCTCGTCGTTGAGCTCGTAGCGCCCCGCCTCGATGCGGCTCAGATCGAGGATCTCGTTGATCAGGTTGAGCAGGTGCACCCCGGAATTGTGGATGTCGCCGGCGTATTCCTTGTAGGCCGGCACCGTGTGCGGTCCGAAGATCTCGCTCTTCATCACCTCGGAAAAGCCGAGGATGGCGTTGAGCGGCGTCCTGAGCTCGTGGCTCATCTGCGCGAGGAACCGTGATTTGGCCATGTTGGCGGCCTCGGCGTGGCGTCGTGCCTCGTCGGACTTGGCCTTGGCCTGCTCCAGCTCGCCGATCAGCGCATCCTTCTCGGCGCGCGCCTCGAGGGTGGCGAGCGTCGTCGATTGGAGCCGGTTCGCCAGCATGGTGAAGTAGCCCTGCGCCGACAGCGCCATGGCGGCAAGGATGTAGTTCTGCATCCCGCCCTTGACCACGAAGTCGAGCGCCACCGCCAGCGTCACCGGGATCGTCGCAGCCGCCATGGCGATCGGCAGGCTCGAGGCGAGCATGCTCGACACCGCGACGACCAGCAGCATGACGAACAGCACGAAGGTGCCGGCCACGCCGTCGTTGTGGACGATGTGCAGGATGTCGAGCATCCAGGTGACGCCCAGGCACAGATCCAGCGCGATGAAGCGCAGGCGCCAGGCGACGATGTTGACGCTGCCGGGCGGCTCGCCGAGGAATTTCCGGCATCCGGCGATGACGATCGCATGGATCGCCAGCGCGCCGGCGGTCCATACGCCGGCATTGATGACGCCTGTCCACAGCGCCGACAACGCGCCGATGGTGCCGATCTGCAGCACGATGGCGAGCCAGGCGGAGTACCGTGTCTGCGCGAACTGCCGCAGCAGCTCGTAGTCGAACGCCGGGCGCGTGCCGGTGGTCGAGGTCAGCCGGTCGCGCGCTTCGCGCACCCGCTTGGCGGCAGCGCGGCGGCGTTCGACGCTGATCTTGTCGGCCGGGTTGGCCGAACCGCGCGCCGCGCTGGACAGGGGCATCATGTGGACGCGTCCGGAAACCGAGGAATCCCGCTATAAATCCCTCATAAACCTTAAGGGTCGGCTGATAGTGGTGGTTAATGGCCGGTTAAACGCATGTTCCGGCGAAAGCCTGCCCCGGACTTGATCCGGGGTGGCCGCCGGTTCGCCGACGAGAACATGCGTCCTGAAAGCCGCATGTTCCGGCGAAGCCTGCCCCTGACCTGATCCGGGGTGGCCGCCGGTTCGCTGCAGAACATGCGGCTTGGAGAACCTCGCAGGGGGGCGGGGCGCCGCGATGATCGACCGCTTGACCCGGCGCGCCCGCGCGATCCTCATTGCCGCCTCGGCGATCGCCGCGCTTGCGCTGTCGGCATTCGTGCTCGACCGCCGGACCGGGGAGATTGCCGGCTCCGCCCGGGTGATCGACGGCGACAGCATCGTGGTCGGCGGCGTCGAGATCCGGATCTTCGGGATCGATGCTCCCGAGTACCATCAGACCTGCCGAAAGTCGGGACGGACGTGGCCCTGCGGCAGGGCGGCGGCCGCGGTGATGCGCACCATGGTGTCCGGCCGGCAGATCCGTTGCCGGCCGCGCGAGCAGGACCGCTATGGACGCACCGTCGCGGTCTGCTACGCCGGAGGCCTCGACCTCGGCGGCGCGATGGTCAAGGGCGGCAACGCCGTGTCCTACGGCGCCTACCAGGCGGACGAGAGCGAGGCACGCGACGCGCGCCGTGGCGTCTGGTCCGGCTCGTTCGATTCGCCTGCGGCATGGCGGGCGCATCATCCCCGGCGCCGGCCCTGAACGTCGGCAACGCTGGTTCTCCGTCCGTCGATGGAGGCCGGGATGCGGTGGGGCAGATCTCGTCTATTGCGCGCCGTCGACTCCGAGCGGCAC
>JBEKZK010000271.1:0-6070 GCA_049509935.1 Xanthobacteraceae bacterium
AGGCGCAAAGAACCGTAGGGTGGGCCTGAAGGGCGATACGCCCGTCTTCGGGGGGCTATGGCGAAGCGTGCCCACCTGCCGCGCCTGAAGGTGGGCACGGCGCAAGCTGCACCGTAGCCCGGATGGAGCGAAGCGAAATCCGGGAGCGGCCGTACCACATCGCGAGGCCGTTCCCGCATTGCGCTGCGCTCCATGCGGGCTACAGGAAGGCGCGGAGCAAGGTCGCCCCTACCCTACAGTTCGACGTGGCCCGGCAGCGCGCGAACGCGGGCGAGCCAAGCTCGGATCCCGGGATACGCCGCGAGATCGAACCCGCCTTCGTGGGCCGAATGCGTATAGGCGTACAGCGCGATGTCGGCGACCGAGAATGCGTCGCCGGCTAGCCAGCTCGCCGCTCCGAGCCGCGCCTCCATCACGCCGAGCGCAAACCTCCCGGCGTCGAGCAGTTGTGCCATGCGCTCGGGCGTCGCGGCGGCACGCCGCTGCGGATAGACCGTGAGCGCTCGGCGCACCGCGATCGTCGGCTCGTGGCTATACTGCTCGAAGAACAGCCACTCGTAGACCTTGGCGCGATCATAGGCATCGGCCGGCAGCAGGGCGGTGCCCTCCGCGAAATGCAGCAGAATGGCATTGGATTCGGCGAGATGCCGCCCGTCGTCGAGCGCAACGGTCGGCACCTTGCCGATCCGGTTGCGGGCGAGGAAGTCGGGCTTACGGGTCGACCCGTCGAGGCTCGAGACCTCGACGGTGCGGAACGGACGGCCGAGATGAGTCAGCACCAAGCGGACCTTGTAGCAGTTGCCCGAGTCGGACTGCTGGAACAGCGTGATCATGTCGCCCCCCGATTGCGGCCGCCGCCTGCCCCGGCCGATGGCATGCCGGGTGCGCGCCCTTTCCACGCCGCCGGGACATGCGCTAGTCTCCACGCCCCGCGGACGGTCCGTCATCATGCAGATCCACAACGACGTCGTCGATGCCATCGGCAACACGCCGCTGATCAAGCTTAGGCGCGCCTCCGAGCTCACCGGGTGCACGATCCTCGGCAAGGCCGAGTTCATGAACCCCGGCCAGTCGGTGAAGGACCGGGCCGGCCTGTTCATCATCCAGGATGCGGTCGAGCGCGGACAGCTGCGGCCGGGCGGCATCATCGTGGAGGGCACCGCGGGCAATACCGGCATCGGGCTCACCGTGGTCGCCAACGCGCTCGGCTACCGTACCGTCATCGTGATCCCCGACACCCAGAGCCAGGAGAAGAAGGATGCGCTGCGGCTGCTGGGCGCGGAGCTGATCGAGGTGCCGGCGGTGCCCTATGCGAATCCCAACAACTACGTGAAGCTGTCGGGGCGGATCGCCGAGCAGCTCGCCGACAGCGAGCCGAATGGCGCCATCTGGGCCAACCAGTTCGATAACGTGGCGAACCGCGACGGCCATGCGCGGACCACAGGGCCGGAGATCTGGGCGCAGACCGATGGCAGAATCGACGGGTTCACCTGCGCGGTCGGCACCGGCGGCACCCTGGCGGGAGTGGCGATCGCGCTGAAGGAGCGCAACCGCGACGTCAGGATCGCAGTCGCCGACCCGATGGGGGCGGCGCTCTACAGCTACTACACCACCGGCGAGCTCAAGTCGGAGGGCTCCTCGATCACCGAGGGCATCGGCACCGGACGCATCACCAGGAACATCGAAGGCGCGCCGGTCGACATCGCCTATCAGATCCCCGACAGCGAGGCCGTCCCCATCGTCTTCGATCTGCTCGCGCACGAGGGTCTGTGCCTCGGCGGGTCCTCGGGGATCAATGTGGCGGGCGCGATCCGGCTCGCCCGGGAGCTGGGCCCCGGCCATGTGATCGTCACGGTGCTGTGCGACTACGGCACGCGCTATCAGTCGAAGCTGTTCAACCCGCAGTTCCTGCGCTCCAAGGACCTGCCGGTACCGGCCTGGCTGGAGCGGCCCTCGACCATCCGGATCCCCCTCGCATGAGCACCGATTGCCTGTTCCGCGAGGACGCCTATTTGACGACCTGCACCGCCCGGGTGCTCGAGCTGACCGACCGCGGCGGCATCGTGCTCGACCGCACCGTGCTCTACGCCACGTCGGGCGGGCAGCCGGGAGACCGCGGGGTCCTGAAGACCGCGGCGGGCACCGAGATTCCGATCGCCACCGCCGTCTACACCGATCCCGCCAAGACCGTGATCGCCCACGTGCCGGCGGACGGCGTCGCGGCAAGGCCGGCGGTGGGCGACACCGTCACGATGGAGATCGACTGGGACCTGCGCTACCGGCGCATGCGCATGCACACCGCGCTGCATCTGCTGTCGGCGATCCTGCCCTATCCGGTGACCGGCGGCTCCGTCAGCGAGGTCGACAGCCGGCTCGATTTCGACATTCCCGAGGCCGGCCTCGACAAGGACGAGATCACCAGAAAGCTCGGCGAGATGGTGGCGGCCGATGCAGAGGTCACGGCGCGCTGGATCCCGGATGCCGAGCTCGAGGCCAATCCCGGCCTGATCAAGACCATGTCGGTGAAGCCGCCGATGGGCAGCGGGCGGGTGCGGCTGGTCGAGATCGCCGGGCTCGATCTGCAGCCGTGCGGCGGCACCCACGTGCGCCGAACCTCGGAGATCGGCGCGGTGCGTGTCACGCTGATCGAGAAGAAGGGCAAGCAGAACCGCCGGGTGCGGCTCGGCTGGGGGTGAGAGGACATGACCGCCGCGACGTCGACCAACAAGCTGCCGAGCCGCTGGCTCGTCTCCGCCGACTGGCTCGCCACGGCCTCGAGCAGGCCCGATGTCGTGGTGCTCGACGCCTCGTACTATCTTCCGACGCAGTTCCGCGATGCGGCGGCCGAATATCGCGAGGCGCACATTCCGGGCGCCGCGTTCTTCGACATCGAGGCGGTCGCCGATCATTCGAGCGGCCTGCCGCACATGCTGCCGACCGCGGAGGATTTTTCCCGTGCGGCGGGCGCGCTCGGCATCGGCGACGGCGACACCATCGTGGTCTACGACGCCACCGGCCTGTTCTCGGCGCCGCGGGCGTGGTGGACGTTCCGGGTGTTCGGCGCCGAGAAAGTCTTCATCCTCGACGGCGGGCTGCCGGCATGGACGGCCGAGGGCCGGCCTACCGAAGCCGGCGACGTGCGGCGGCCGCCGCGGGCGTTCACGGCGCGCCTGAACGGCAATGCGGTGGCGGCGCTCGATGACGTGCAGGCGGCGCTCATTGCCGGCAGCGCGCAGGTCGTCGATGCGCGTTCCGCGGCGAGGTTCCGCGGCGAGGAGCCCGAGCCGCGACCCGGCCTGCGCGCCGGCCACATTCCCGGCGCCCTCAATGTGCCCTACGCCAGCGTCCTGGAGAACGGCCGGCTGGCCGCTCCGGAGCGGATCGCCGCGGCGTTCGCCGCCGCCGGTGTCGATCCCGACAAGCCGGTGATCACCAGCTGCGGCTCGGGCGTGACCGCGGCGATCCTCTGGCTCGCCCTCGATGCGCTCGGCAAGGAGCCGACCGCGCTCTACGACGGCTCGTGGGTCGAATGGGGCTCGCGTCGGGATCTGCCGGTCGCGACCGGGCCGAAGTAGCCGCGCCGATCAGAGGCTGCTTCGGCTACAGCGCTTCCCGATCATGGTGAACCACTCGTTGCGGCGCCTCGACCTGGGAAGCGCTTTATATTCCCCTGTTGCGCATGTCCTTGATCGGCGAACCGGGTCCACCCTCGGGTCAAGCCCGAGGGCAGTCTTTCGCCGGGACATGCTGTAGAATACGACCATGTCGGCCGTGTTCACACCCCATCTGGACATTCTGCCGCCGGCCCAAAGACGACTGTGGCCGGAATTGGCGGCGACCCCTTCTGCCTTTACGCTCTACGGCGGAACCGCAATCGCGCTGCGCCTCGCCCATCGGACATCCGTCGATTTCGACTTCTTCTCATGGTCGCCCTTTTCGCCGATGAATTTGATGAGCCAGATTCCATACCTCGCGGCGGGAGCAGTGGTGCAGTCATCCGCCGACACACTGACCATGACGGTGGATCGAGGGGGCCCGGTGCAGCTCTCGTTCTTCGGCGGCCTCGATCTTGGTCAGGTCGCTCCCGCCGATCTCGTGTCAGGACCGCTGTTCAAGGTCGCATCGCTGATCGACCTGGCCGGGACCAAAGCGGCCGTGGTCACGCAGCGCGCGGAGCCGAGAGACTATCTCGACATTCATTGCCTGCTGACCCGAGCCGGCCTGACCTTGTCGGACATGCTCGCCGCCGCCGGCATCATCTACGGTCGACAGTTCAATCCGCTGATTTCTCTGAAGGCGATCGCCTACCACGATGATCCGACGTTGGCCGAGTTGCCGGCCGCCGTGCGGGCCGATCTGCGCCGCGCGGTTGCGGCAACCGATCCGAACCGGTTGCCCGTCCTCACCGTATTTCGCGGCCGGCCAGCATGAAACCGCTTCCTTGCAGCGACGATCTGAAGGCGATCGCGGCGCGCATCATCTGGTTCGAGCCACCGGAGCGGGCGTTGGCGGATCCGGTGCGCTTTCTCGCCTATCTGATGACCTACGGCACGATCGAGGACATCGCCGTGGTGAAGCGCCATCTCGGGCTGGACGATTTCCGCGAGGCGCTCGAGCGGGCGCCGCCCGGAATCATCGACGAGCGCTCGTGGGCGTACTGGAACGTGATGATCGGCCGCGACCCGGTTCCGCCGATGCCGCGGCGGATCATTCCGGGTACGTGACAACGGAGGCGGACACATGGCGTCACCAACCGGGCGGGTCGCGATCGTCACCGGCGCCGCGCACGGCATCGGCCGCGCCATCGCGCGACGGCTGCTCGCCGACGGATGGCGGCTCGTGGCGGTGGATCTTCCCGGCAGCGGGGTCGACGCCGCCTTCGCGGCAGAGCCGCAGACCGCGGCGGTGATCGAGGGCGACGTCGCCGACGAGACGACGGCGGCGCGCGCGGTTTCTGCGGCGATCGAAGGGTTCGGACGGCTCGACGGCGCAGTGTCCAATGCCGGGATCGCGCGCAACCGGCCGCTCGCCGAGCTCACGCTCGAGGACTGGAGGCGCGTCATTGACGTCAACTTGACGGCCGCCTTCCTGCTCGCGCGCGCCGCGCAGGGGCCGCTGCGGGCGGCCAACGGCGCGATTGTGCTGATCGCGTCGAGCCGGGCGCTGATGTCGGAGGCCGACACCGAGGCCTATTCGGCCTCCAAGGGCGGTCTGGTCGCGCTCGCCCATGCGCTCGCGATCAGCCTCGGCCCGGCGGTGCGGGTCAACTGCGTGAGCCCGGGCTGGATCATGACCGGCGACTATTCGACGCTGCGGCGCGAGGACCACGCCCAGCATCCGGCGGGCCGGGTCGGCAAGCCCGAGGACATCGTCGAGATCGTGGCGTTCCTGCTCGATGCCGAGCGCTCCGGCTTCGTCACCGGCGCCAACATGCTGGTCGACGGCGGCATGACGCGCAAGATGATCTATGCGGAGTAGCTCACTCGAGCGACTCGAAACACCCTTCCAGCACCAGCGCCAGCGTGATCGAGCCGGGATCGACATGGCCGAGGCTGCGGTCGCCCAACGTCTTCGCCTTGCCGGTGCGCGCCACCATGGTCCTGGTGGCCTCGCTGCCGGCGCGGGCGCCCTGCGCGGCAGCCGCTGCGACGGCGCGCAGATCGCCACCGGCGACGCCGTGGACGGCTTCGACGGCGGCGGCGAGCGCATCGACCATTGTCTTGTCGCCGGGCTTGGCCTTGCCCCGCGCCTGCACCGCGGCAAGCCCTGCCGCGAGCGCGGCAGCATAGCCGGCGGCATCCAGGGCCGGCTGCGACAGCGGCTTCGCGGCGCCCATGAAGAACGTCCCAAACACGGCGCCCGACGCCCCTCCGCTCTGGCCGAGGATCGCCTGTCCGGCGTTCTTGAAGACGTCGCCCGCGGTCTGCGCGGGCCTCGCCTCGATCGCCTGGCGGGCGGCCGCGAAGCCGCGCTCCATGGCGACACCGTGGTCGCCGTCGCCGATCGCCTGATCGGCCTTCGTCAGCACATCGCGATGCGCGATCACGCGATCGGCGGCCGCGGTGAGGAG
>JBEKZK010000272.1:0-6069 GCA_049509935.1 Xanthobacteraceae bacterium
CCGCTTGGCCTGCTCGGCGGCGTCCGCGAGCCTCATCTCGCCGGCCAGGACGCGGCGCAGCCAGGGAACCCCGTGCGCCTTGAGCACCGGGCTCGCCGGGTCCAGGCCGCGGGCCTCGAGCGCCCGCACCTCTTCGAGCGCACCGCCCGCCAGCATGGCGTCGAACCGGGCGTCGATCCGGCGGGCGAGCGCGGCCCGGTCGGCGTCGAGAAAGACCTTGATCGCCCGGGCCGGGTCGACCAGGGCCGGCATGCCGTCGCGGTGCCAGTCGGCGAGCGGGCGGCCGGTCGCCTCGAGCACCTCGAGCGCGCGCACGATGCGGACCCGGTCGGCGGGCTTCAGGCGCTCCGCCGATGACGGATCGCGGCGTGCGAGCTCGGCGTGGAGCGAAGCTGCGCCTTCGGCCTGCAGGCGCGCCCGGACCGCTGCCCGGACGCCCGACGCGATCGCCGGCACGGCGGACAGGCCCTGGATCAAGGCCTTGAAATAGAGCCCGGTGCCGCCCACCAGGATCGGAAGCCGGTGCAGACGCCGGGCCGCCGCGAGCTCGCGCGCCGCGTCGACCAGCCAGCGGCCGACCGAATAGGCCTCCGCCGCATCGACGTGGCCATAGAGCCGGTGCGGCACCCGCGCCTCCTCGGCCGGCGTCGGCCGCCCCGTGATGATCCGCAGATCGCGGTAGACCTGCATGGAATCGGCGTTGATGACGGTGCCGGCGAGCCGTTCGGCCAACCTTAGCGCGAGTGCTGACTTGCCGCTCGCGGTCGGCCCTGCGATAAGCACCGCCCGCCGGCCCGCGGCCCCCAGAGCATTTTCCGGATCATGACCCATGTGGCAACGCTCATCTCGGATCCCGCCGCTCGGGCGCTCGACCGGTCGACGCTCGAGCTGGCCGGTGCGGCGCTGGCGGCGGAGCCGCGCTGGCTCGACGCCGGGATCGCGGCGGACATTCTCTTTACCCCAAAGTCCGGCGCCGACCATCATCAGGCGCTGATCGAGCTGCGCACCGCGCTCGCCGGCCGGCCGATCGACGTGATTGCGCAGCCGGTCGCGCACCGGCGCAAACGGCTGATCGTCGCCGACATGGATTCGACCATGATCGGGCAGGAGTGCATCGACGAGCTCGCCGACCGCGTCGGCGTCAAGGCGACCGTCGCGGCGATCACCGAGCGGGCGATGCGCGGCGAGATCGCCTTTGCACCGGCGCTGCGCGAGCGGGTGGCGCTGCTCGCCGGCCTCGATCGGGACGTGATCGAGGAGGTGCTCGCCTCGCGCATCCACCTCTCCCCGGGAGGACCGGCGCTGATCGCGACCATGAGGGCGGCCGGCGCCTACGCGTGCCTCGTCTCCGGCGGCTTCACCCTGTTCGCCGATCCGATCGCCGCGGCGATCGGCTTCGACGAAAGCCGCGCCAATCGTCTCGTGGTGGAGAACGGCAAGCTGACCGGCCGCGTCGAGGAGCCGGTGCTCGGTCCCGAGGCGAAGCTCGCGACGCTGCACGAGCTCACCGCGCGACTGCTGCTCTCGCCAGCCGACACGCTTGCGGTCGGCGACGGGGCAAACGACCTCGCCATGCTGCAGGCCGCCGGCCTCGGCGTCGCCTATCGGGCAAAGCCGACGGTCGCCGCCAAGCTCGCGGCGCGGATCGAGCACGGCGACCTCACCGCGCTGCTCTATCTGCAGGGCTTTCGCGGCGAGGAGTTCGTCACCCGGTAAAAGACTATTGCAAGGTCAGGGCGACGAAGCGCAATTCTCCGTCGGCGTTGGCCACCAGCAGCAGGGCCGACTTGCGGCCCTCCTTCTTGAGCTGCTCGATCCGCTTCTGCACGTCGGTCGCATTGGCCACCGCCTCCTGGGCGACCTCGACGATGACGTCTCCCGCGGACAGGCGCTTTTCGGCGGATGCCGACCCCGGATCCACCCCGGTGATGACGACGCCCTTGACGGTGTCCTTGATCTTGTAGCGCTTGCGCAGCTCGTCGCTGAGATTGGCGAGATCGAGCCCGAGCGTCTTCTTGACCACGGACTTCTCTTCCGGCGTGGGCTGCGGCGTCTTGTTGAGCGCGGCGAGCTTCTCGCCGTCCTCCAGGCGCCCGAGCTTGACGGTCTTGGTCTCTTCCTTGCCCTTGCGAACCACCGTGACCGGAACGTCCTTGCCGACCGGAGTGTCGGCCACGACGCGCGGCAGGTCGCGCATCTCCTTGATATCCTTGCCGTCGAAATTCACGATCACGTCGCCGGGCTCGATGCCGGCCGGCTTGGCAGGGCCCTTGTCGTCGACGCCGGCAACCAGCGCGCCGCGCGGCTGCTTCATGCCGAGGCTCTCGGCGATGTCGTCGGTGACCTGCTGGATGCGCACACCGAGCCAGCCGCGCCGGGTTTCGCCGAACTGCCGCAATTGGTCCATGACGCCGACCACGGTCTTCGACGGCACCGCAAAGCCGATGCCGATCGAGCCGCCGGAGGGCGAGATGATGGCGGTGTTGACGCCGATCACCTCGCCGTCGAGGTTGAACAGCGGACCGCCCGAGTTGCCGCGATTGATGGCGGCGTCGGTCTGGATGTAATTGTCGTAGGGACCGGAGTTGATGTCGCGGTTGCGCGCCGACACGATCCCGGCCGTGACGGTGCCGCCCAGGCTGAACGGATTGCCGATGGCGATCACCCACTCGCCGAGCCGCAGCTTGTCGGAATCGCCGAATTTCACCGCCTTCAACGGCCGGTCCGGCTTGACCCGCAGCAGCGCCAGATCCGTCTTCTGATCGCGGCCGACGATCTCGGCCTTGAGCTTGGTGCCGTCATTGAGGATGACGTTGACCTCGTCGGCGTCGGCGATGACGTGATTGTTGGTCACCACGACGCCGGACGGATCGATGATGAAGCCCGACCCGAGCGAGTTGACCCGGCGCGGCGCGTGATCGCGGCCCTGGTTGTCGCCCGGCTGACCCCGGCGGTTCTTGAAGAACTCGTCGAAGAATTCCTCGAACGGCGAGCCGGGCGGCAGCTGCGGCGTCGGTCCGGCCTGGGAATCGACGGTCTGCGAGGTCGAGATGTTGACCACGGCGTCGATCACCATCTCGGCGACCTCGGCGATGCCGTCCGGCCCGCGCGCCGCCGCGCGCTCCGCCAGCAGGGGAAGCGTGATCACCGCGACCGCAGCCGCGGCAACCAGCGGTTGGCCGATGTGGCGAGCGAAACGAGCAAGGATGCCGGCCATGGGCGTTGATTCTCCTCGGATCAGGATTTCTGCGACACTGCTCCGGTCGACGCATGGATGCAAGACCGGCCCGTTTCCTGCCGCAATAGGCGACCGGAATTGGGCGTAAAAGCGACCCATTTCGACGCCGCTCACGGGGACGTGACCCCTGCGCGCGAGCCTCGAGCAAGCCGGCCGCCGGGTCAGCCGCGCACCAGCCAGATGATCGTGAGGCCGATCACGGCCGACAGGATGCCGACGCCGCGCAGCAACCCGTCCGGGCTCTCCAGCACCGCCGCCACCGCTCGCCTTGCGGCTCCCGGAAACGCGGCGAATACCAAGCCCTCGATGGCGAAGAACAAGCCGAGCGCAACGAGAAAGTCGGACATCTCGCATGCGCTACGGGCGCGAAGCCTCGGGAGCCTTTCCGGACGGGTCGACGAAATAGCGGAAGAAGTCGGAGTCGGGCTTGAGCACCAGCCGCGAGGATGCCTTGTCGTTGGGCCGCAGGCTCGCGTCGTAGGCCTGCATCGACCGATAGAAGCCGAAGAAATCCGGGTCGCGCCCGAACGCCTCGGCGAAGATGCGATTGCGCTCGCCGTCGCCCTCGCCGCGCAGCTGCTCGGACTTGTTGGTCGCGTCCGCCACCAGCACCGTGACGTCGCGATCGGCGCGCGACCGGATCTCCTGCGAGCGCTGGCTGCCCTGGGCGCGGAACTCGGCGGCCTCGCGCTGGCGTTCGGTCTGCATGCGCGAGTAGACCGCCTGGCTGTTCTGCTCCGGCAGGTCGGCGCGCCGGATGCGGACGTCGACCACCGAGACCCCGAATGGGGCCGCCTCGCGGTCGAGCTGCTCGCGCATGCGCGCGGTCAACTGCGGACGCTCGTCGCGCACCACCTGGATGAAGGTCGCCTCGCCGAGCACGCGGCGCAGCGCCGAGATCAGAAAGGTCGACAGCCGCGAGTTGGCCTGATCCTGGCCGCCTACCGTCTGATAGAACTTGAGCGGATCCTGGATGCGGTAGCGCGCAAAAGCATCCACCACGAGCCGCTTCTGATCGGAGGCAATCAGCTCCTGCGACGGCGATTCGAGATCGAGGATGCGCTTGTCGATCGGAATGATGCTGTCGATGATCGGAATCTTGAAGTGCAGCCCGGGCTCGGTGACCACGCGCACCGGATCGCCCAGACGGACCACCAGCGCCTGCTGGGTCTGATACACGGTGAACACCGAGCCGTAGCCGACCACCAGGACCGCGATGACGAGGACGACGAGGATGCCGCCGGCGAGACCGAGCCTCATTTGGCGCCTCCCGGCGGCTGCGGCCGATTGAGATCACCGAGCGGCAGGACGGGCACGACGCCGGATCCGGTACCGGCACCGGCGCCGCCGTCGATGATGATCTTGTCGGTGCCGCCCAGGACGCGCTCCATGGTTTCGAGATACATGCGCCGCCGGGTGACGTCCGGCGCCTTCTTGTACTCGTCGTAGACCTTGACGAAGCGCGCGGTCTGACCGGTGGCCTCGGCGACCGTCTGCTCCTTGTAGGCTTCGGCGTCCTGGGTGATCTTGGCGACCCGACCCTTGGCCTCGGGAATGACCCGGTTGGCGTAGGTCTGCGCCTCGTTCTGCGCGCGCTCGGCGTCGGCGCGCGCGGCCTGCACGTCACGGAACGAATCGATCACCTGGGCCGGCGGATCCACCTTCTGCAGCTGCACCTGGGTGACCTGGATGCCCGATCCGTAGTTGTCGAGCGTCTTCTGCATCAGCTCCTGGACGGCGACCTCGATATTCTGCCGCGCACCGGTGAGGATCGGCTGGATCAGCGAACGACCGATCACCTCGCGCATGGCGCTCTCGGCGACTGCCTTCACGGTACCTTCCGGGTTCTGGATGTTGAACAGGTAGTCGGCGACGCCCTTGGGCTTGATCAGCCAGAACACCGAGAAGTCGACATCGACGATGTTCTCGTCGCCGGTGAGCATCAGGCTCTCCTCCGGGACGTCGCGGACGCGCGAGCCGCCGCGCCGCAGGTCGTCGTCGATGCGCATCCCGATGTCGATCTTGTTGACGCGCAACGCCTTCGGCGTCAGCGCCGACTCGATCGGATAGGGCAGATGATAGTTGAGGCCGGGCGTGGCATCGCGCACGTATTTGCCGAACCGCAGCACGACGCCGAGCTCGTCCGGCTCGACGCGGAAGAACCCCGAGAGGCCCCAGAGCACCACCGCCGCCAGCACGACCAGCGCCACCCCCTTGCCGCCGAAGCCCCCCGGCAGCACAGTCCGCAGCTTGTCCTGGCTGCGCCGCAGCAGCTCCTCGAGGTCGGGCGGGTTCGGTCCCGAAGACTGGGGCCCGGATCCCCATGGACCCTTGGAACCCGATCCCCAGGGGCCGCCGCCCTGATTGCTCCACGGCATTGGCTTTCTCCTCCGTCGCCGGCAACGGCGCCGGAACCCGATCTCGTTGCTCGTGTCCGGCGTCGTGTCCTCGCCGGGACGCCCAGCATCCTCGCGGCACTCGTCCCTTGCGGCCGCCACGAGACGACTGAGGCCCGCGGCGTCGACCGAACCGGGCGGGTTATAGGGGAGCGCACCAGCGGTTACAACGCGCGTTCATGCCCCGACCGAAGCGGCCCCAACGTGACCTTCAGTCGCAGACGTCATCGACTTCCGCCGGAGGTAGAGCAAGGTGAATGCGCTCTGATCATCCGGACCGGCTGGGTGCTCGCGGCGCTCGCCCTCGACCCATACGTCGGGATCGATCGGCGGCAGGCGGGTATCGCCCTCGGGTTGCATGTGCACGAGGGTCAGCGCGATGCGATCGGCGCGGGGAATCGCCTGGGCGTAGATCTCGGCGCCGCCGATGATCAT
>JBEKZK010000273.1:0-6059 GCA_049509935.1 Xanthobacteraceae bacterium
AAGGACGCCGGCGCGGACCTGTTCTTCAGCGCTTCGACGCCGAAGCAGGCCGCGCAGGCGATCAAGAAGATCGCCGAGCTCGCCTGGCATCCGGTGCATATCCTCGACATCAACGCCACCTCGGTCGGCGCCGTGATGAAGCCGGCGGGGCTTGAAGCCTCCAAGGGCGTGATCAGCGTCAACTACGGCAAGGACCCGCTCGATCCGACTTGGAAAGACGACGCCGGCATGAAGAAATTTTTCGACTTCATGGCGAAATATTATCCGGACGGCGACAAGGATTCGAGCTTCAACACCTACGGCTACTCGACCACGCAATTGCTGATCTACGTGCTCAAGCAGTGCGGCGACGATCTGACCCGCGAGAACATCATGAAGCAGGCGACCAGCCTGAAGAACGTTCAGCTCGACCTGTCGCTGCCGGGCATCGTCGCCAACACTTCGCCGACCGACTATCGCGTCAACAAGCAGTTGCAGATGATGAAGTTCAACGGCGAGCGCTGGGAACTGTTCGGGCCGATTCTCGAGGACGCCGGCCCGGCCGGCTAATACCGACGCGGATCGTAAATCAATCAAGATATCCTGCCGGCGTGGGTTACCCGCGCCGGCAGAACTGTTTTGACCGCTTGCAAAAAAGTCCCCGCCGGTAGGGTTAATCCTGTCTGAAACCCTTGCCGGCGAGGCACTTACCGGCCCCTCACGGCGCCCCGATTAACCATCGCTTAAGACGGTTTTAAACCCCGCTCGCTACTGTCGCGCATCGGGCGGCGTGGGCATTGAGTATGGCGTGGGGACGAAAAAAGAGCGGCGGACGCAAGGAGCCGCAATTCGGGCTCGCCGCGGCGCTTTCGGAATTGCGCCTCGGCCCGCAGGACCGCATCGGGCGCGATGACGAGACGCCGAGAAAATCCGCTTCGAAACGCAAGGCCAGCGACCCCGACGAAGATCCTCCGCGCGAGCGCAAGCCGCGCGCCAGCCGGGCGAGCGGCAAACGCAAATCGAGAGGCCGGGCGCGCGGCGGCATCTCGCGGCTGTTCTATTGGGGCGCGGTGCTCGGGCTATGGGCGGCAATCGCTGTTGTCGGCGTCATCGTCTGGGCCGGCGCGCATCTGCCGCCGATCCAGGCGCTTGAAATCCCGAAGCGGCCGCCGACCATCCAGATCACCGGCCTCGACGGAAGCGTGCTGGCGACGCGCGGCGAAATGGCCGGCGCCAATGTCTCGCTGAAGGATCTGCCACCCTATCTGCCGAACGCTTTCATCGCCATCGAAGACCGCCGGTTCTATTCGCATTACGGCGTCGATCCTCTCGGCATTTTGCGCGCGGCGGTGACCAATGTCTTGCATCGCGGCGTCTCGCAGGGCGGCTCGACGCTGACCCAACAGCTCGCCAAGAACCTGTTCCTGACCCAGGAACGCACGCTGCAGCGGAAATTGCAGGAAGTCGAGCTCGCGCTCTGGCTGGAGCGCAAGCATTCGAAGTCGGAAATTCTCGAACTTTATCTCAACCGGGTCTATTTCGGCTCCGGCGCCTATGGCGTGGAGGCAGCCTCCCAGCGCTATTTCGGCAAATCCGCCAAGAACGTCACGCTGGCGGAAGCCGCGATGCTGGCGGGGCTGGTCAAATCGCCGTCGCGGCTGGCGCCGAACCGCAACCCGGAAGGCGCCGAGAAGCGCGCCCAGACCGTGCTGACCGCGATGGCGGACGCCAAATTCATTACCGAGGAACAGGCGCAGGCTTCGATCGGACAGCCCTCCTACAATGTGAAGGCAGCGGGCGCCGGCACTGTCAATTACGTGGCGGACTGGATCGGCGAAGTGCTCGACGATCTGATCGGCCCGGTCGAGGAGAACATCGTGGTCGAAACCTCGATCGACCCGAAACTGCAGGCGATCGCCGAGGCTTCCGTGATCGACGAACTCGCGGCCAAGAGCGTGAAGTTCAATGTCAGCCAGGGCGCGCTGGTGGCGATGACGCCCGACGGCGCGGTGCGCGCCATGATCGGCGGGCGCAATTACGCCGAGAGCCAGTTCAATCGCGCGGTGACGGCGAAGCGCCAGCCCGGCTCGGCGTTCAAGCCATTCGTCTACCTGACCGCGCTGGAGCGCGGTCTCGCCCCGGACACGATCCGCGATGACCGGCCGATCGAGATCAGGGGCTGGCGGCCGGAGAACTACAATCGCGAATATTTCGGTCCGGTGTCGCTGACCCGCGCGCTCGCGCTTTCGCTCAACAGCGTGTCGGTGCGGCTCACCCTGGAGGTCTCGCCGCAAGCGGTGATGCGCACCGCCCACCGCCTCGGCATCACGTCGCGGCTGGAGTCCAACGCCTCGATCGCGCTCGGTACCTCGGAAGTCTCGCCGCTCGAGCTGGTGTCGGCTTACGTGCCGTTCGCCAACGGCGGCATCGCGGTGTCACCGCACGTCGTGGAGCGGGTGGTGACGGCCGACGGCCGGACGCTGTATCGCGCCACGTCGACCAGTCTCGGACGTGTCGTTGACGAACGTCGCATCGGAATGATGAACCAGATGATGCAGGAGACGCTGCTCACCGGCACGGCGCGCAAGGCCGAGCTCTTCGGCTGGCCGGCGGCCGGCAAGACCGGCACCAGCCAGGATTTCCGCGACGCCTGGTTCGTCGGCTACACGGCCCACCTGGTGACCGGTGTCTGGCTCGGCAACGACGACAATTCGCCGACCCGCAAGAGCACCGGTGGCGGCCTGCCGGTGGAGATCTGGAGCCGCTTCATGAAGGTCGCGCACCAGGGCGTCGCCGTCGCGGCGCTTCCCGGCACGTCCGGGTCGCCGGCGCCTGCAGCACCCGCGGTCAGCGCGGTGCCGGTGCCGCCAGCCAGCATCCCGCTCGGCCCGTCGGCATCCGTCGCCCCGAACGGGGGCCGCGCAGTGGTTCCGGAACCGAGCGCCGGCCTCGATGGCTGGCTGATCGACCGGCTGTTCGGCGGGCGCTGACGCCAATCTACAGGTCGAACAGGTCCGATATCAGGCTTCGGCGGCCGCGGTGCAGATGCGCGCCGGTGTCCTGCTCGCCGTAGCGATGCAGATCGGTGCCATGCACGTCGAGCCAGACCTTGGCGCGCTCGATCGCCGGGCACACGCGGCCAACCAGCCGCCAGAACCGCGGCGAGTGGTTCATCTCGACCAGATGCGCCACCTCGTGCGCCGCCAGGTAGTCGAGCACGTAGGGAGGCGCGAGAATGAGCCGCCAGGAAAACGACAGCACGCCGGTGGTCGAGCACGAGCCCCAACGGCTGGTCTGGTCACGCACGCACACCCGCTTGAGCGTCACGCCGAGCCGCTCGGCATATTTCCGGCTTGCCGCCTCGAGGTCGCGCTTGGCCTCGCGGCGGAGAAAATCGCCGACGCGCCGGGAGAGGTGCGGGCGATCGCCGGCAACGCAGATCAGCCGCTTGCCGCGCCCATCGACGTCCACCCATACGCTGCCACGGGTCTGGCCGCGATGCACGATCCGATGTGGCACGCCGCGCAGCGGAATCTCGGTGGCGTCGCGGAACGGCACGGCTTCGGCGAGCCGTCCGAGCCGTGCCGCAATCCACCCACTGTGCTTGTTGGCAAAATCCTTGGCTTCTTTCAGGCTGCCGCGTGGCGGCATTGTGAGCACCACCTCGCGGGTCGCCGCCTGGATGCGCAGCGTATAGCGCCGCGCCTGGCGGTGCCGGCGCAGCCGCACGAGATAGAACGCGCCCTCGGAGACGACCTCGATCGCCTGCGGCTCGGTGGGGCGACGATAGAGCAGGGCTCGCAACGCCATGGGGGTCGGTCCAAGGGGGGCTTCCTCGCCTGTCCATACTGCCACACTTGCGATGGCGTATAGCCCCCTCCTGCAAATATCCCTGACCCGCAAGGGACGGGGTCAAACCGGCATGGACGATACGAAATGTTGGGTGATCGCGATTTGAATCTTGATTCATTTATTATTGGAGTGCGGTCCGCCACAATGGCGGCCCGGGCGTCGAATCGCTCGCCCCGGATCGCCGCGCCCGGCAGCCGGTCGCGCCGCGTGGGGGAAACCCGGTCCGCAACCGCCCGGGTCAGGCTTTGACCGCCATGGTTCGCCGCCACAGGCGGCGCATCGAATTGGCGTCGTGGGTCAGAATGAAATCCGAGATCCGCGGCGCGATCTCGGCGCGAAACCGCGATCCGTTGAACACACCGTAATGTCCGACCGCGGTCTGCAGGTAGTGGGCCTTGCGGTCGGCCGGAATGTTGACGCACAGCCGATGCGCCGCCGCAGTCTGGCCGACGCCCGAAATATCGTCGAGCTCGCCTTCCACCGTCATCAGGGCGACCCGCCTGATCTGTCCGGGATCGACGCGCCGGTCGCGATGCATCATCTCGCCCTTGGGCAGCGCATGGCGGACGAATACGGTGTCGACCGTCTGCAGGTAGTACTCGGCGGACAGGTCCATGACGGCGAGATACTCGTCGTAGAACTCCCGGTGCTTCTGCGCCGAGTCGCCGTCGCCCTGCACCAGGTGCATGAACAGATCCTTGTGCGCCTCGATATGGCGGTCGAGGTTCATCGTCATGAAGCCGTTGAGCTGCAGGAAGCCGGGATAGACGTTGCGCAGGAAGCCGGCATGCGGGAACGGCACCTTGGTGATGACGTTGCGGCGAAACCAGTTGATGCCGCGCTGTTCGGCGAGCCGGTTCACGGCGGTCGGGTTTTCCCGCGTGTCGATCGGACCGCCCATCAGGATCATCGAATTGGGCACGCAGGGATCGCCGTCCGCCTCCATGGCGGCGACGGCGGCAAGCACGGGAACCGACGGCTGGCACACCGCCACCACGTGGGTGTCGCCGCCCAGGGCCTGCAGCATCTCGATGATGTAATCGATGTAATCATCGAGATCGAAGCGCCCGTCGCTCACCGGCACGGCCCGCGCGTCGACCCACTCGGTGATATAGACGTCGTGGTTGGGCAGGAACGCCTCGACGGTCCCGCGCAGCAGCGTCGCGTGGTGGCCGGACATCGGCGCCACGATCAACAGCTTGGGTTGCGGTCGCCGCGGCGGGTGCGCGATGGCGCGCTCGAAATGCAGCAGCGCGCAGAACGGCCGCTCCCACACGGTCGAGATGTGGACCGGTACGCGCTCGCCCCCGACCAGGGTGGAGCTGATGCGCCAGTCGGGCTGATCGTAGCGCCGGGTCGAGCGCTCGAACAGCTCGCAGGCGGCGGCGACCGACTTGCCGAGCGGCGAGTAGGACAGCGGATTGACGGGATTCTTGTACAGCAGCCGGGTCGCGTCGGCGATCGCCCGCGCCGGGTTGAGGGCCGCATGACCCATTTCGTAGAACCAGTACATCGAGGTCGACAGCAGCGTCCCGCCCTCGCCGGGCAATGCCGGTGCGCTGCCGAATTCACCAATGGGCATATACTGAGGTCCCCGTGGACCAGCACCCTGTCGTCTTTTTGTCATGTCGTCAACCAACCCGAAATCCGATGAGCCGCAACGCACAGGAGTCTGCGCCTCCACCCCTTAACGATGCAGGTGCACTCCGCGGGCGGACTCTAAGGTCAACAACCTATGGGCAACTACAGACAACCCGAGACGCGTGCGTCACTCGCCGGTCTGCAGCAGGGCGCCGTTGCGTCGCGCGCTCCGCAGCAGAGCAATGAAGGCCGCGGCGGCGGCGATAAGCAGCACGACGTTGAGCATCAGCGCGTCGATCATCAGATCGACCCGGAACACCTGGTCGATCAGCACCGCGCGCATGCCTTCGAACACATATGTCGGCGGCAGCGCCCAGGCGACGATCTGCAGCACCTGCGGCAATGTGGTCACCGGATAGTAGACGCAGGCCAGCGGCAGGAGCAGAAACATGATGGTCCAGGCGATGCTCTCCGCCCCCAGCCCGTTGCGCAGCACGATCGCCGAGACGACGATACCGATCGCCCAGCTGGTGAGGATGAGATTGACGAAGAACACCGCCAGCACCAGTCCGAGCGAATAGATGTTGAAGGCGAAGAAGCCGAGCGCCAGCAGGGTCACCGGCACCATGCCGATCACCAGCCGGATG
>JBEKZK010000274.1:0-6056 GCA_049509935.1 Xanthobacteraceae bacterium
GCAGAGATACGATGCCACCAGAGCGATGAGCCACAGTTGCGGGTGTCCCGGAAAGAAGAACAGGGCGGGCGGGGGCGGCTGTGGCGAGGTGACGAAGCCGAGCAGCGCGCCGAAGGCAACAATGCCGAGACACAGCAGAACCAGCATGAGGGGGATGCTCGATACCACCAGCAGATGGATCGGGACATCGTCCGGGCTTCGTGGGCGTGAGCCTTCGGCACGATGTTCTGGTTCAGCCTCCTGGTCCATGAAATATTTGAACTTGACGAACTCAAACGACGGAATGATCAGTTCCTGGGGCTTGGCATTGTCGGGTGGATTGAACGTCGTCTCCAGGTCTTTGATGATTTTCTGCCGCTGTGATTTGACGCTTTCGCGAATCGCGATGATCGCCGCCGGCAGGACGAGGCTGAGCAGGGCAGCGAGGAACAGGATGAGATAATCCAGATCACGCATGGACGCCCCCCTGTCGAAGCAATCTAGAAGCGAATAGTAATTTATTGCCACTGCAAGCACAAGGGGTTTTATGTGTCCTCGCCGGCGCCCATGATCCCGCCAATGTCAAAGGTCCGGGGGGTCGGCGAACCGCCTGGACGCAGCCGGGCGCCGCCGGCGGCCTCGAGCGTTGGCTCGTCGCCGGCTACGGGCAGGCCGGGCGGATTGGAATCGGCTCCGTTCCGACGCCGTCCCGAACTTGTGAAGATCTATGCCCGTCGCCGGGCGTACGATTGGTGTCTCGGCAGGCCGCGAATCGACGCGACGAGTGGCCGATGTGGGCGGTTTCTCGTTGCCGCGGGTCGCGACCTCCGGAACCACGGTTCAGGGAGGAATAACAATGGCAACCTCGCATATCATCACCGGTGCGGCCGACAGCCCGGCGCAACCGGTCGTCCGCGTGATCGCGCCCGCCGACCTGTGGGACGCGCTCGCCAGGGGCTGGGACGATTTCAAGGCGATGCCGAGCCACGCCGTGTTCCTGTGCGTGATCTATCCGCTCGTCGGCCTCGTCCTCGGCCGGCTCGCCTTCGGCTACGACGTGCTGCCGCTGCTGTTTCCGCTGATCGCCGGCTTTGCGCTGATCGGACCGTTCGCGGCGCTCGGGCTCTACGAGCTAAGCCGTCGCCGCGAGCAGGGGCTCGACGTGTCCTGGCGCCGGGCGCTCGATGTCTACCGCTCTCCCTCGTTCGGCGCCATCATGGCGCTCGGCGTCCTGC
The DNA here is from genome assembly GCA_049509935.1 of Xanthobacteraceae bacterium. Taxonomy (GTDB): domain Bacteria; phylum Pseudomonadota; class Alphaproteobacteria; order Rhizobiales; family Xanthobacteraceae; genus AP-16. The sequence continues at coordinate 1,215 of JBEKZK010000274.1, forward strand.
TGATGGCGATCTTCCTGGTCTGGCTCGCGGTCGCGCAGTCGGTTTACGTGGCGAATTTCGGCTATGCGCCGGCGGCCTCGATGCCGGACTTCATCCATCAGGTCTTCGCCACGCCGGCCGGCTGGGCGCTCATCATCGTCGGCAACGGCCTCGGCTTCCTGTTCGCGGTTCTGGTGCTGGCGATCAGCGTCGTGTCGTTTCCGCTGCTGCTCGACCGTGACGTCGGCGCAGCGGTTGCGATCCTCACGTCGATCCGGGTGGTGCAGGCCAATCCCGCCACCATGGCGCTGTGGGGGCTGATCGTCGCCGTGCTGCTGGTGATCGGCTCGCTGCCGTTCTTCTTCGGCCTCACCGTCGTGCTGCCGGTGCTCGGCCATGCGACGTGGCACCTCTACCGCAAGGTGGTCGTCGCCGACCCCAGCGCGCAGGCCGAGCCGCGGCCGCGGTCGGAGTCCCGCCGCTCCGCCGCAGACTTCCCGGCCGCCCTGTTCCCGTGGGTGCGCGGCGACCGGTAGGAGTCTGGGCAAAGGCGCTCTTGCGCCGTGCCCACTGGCGATGCTGTTGGTGGGCACGGCGCTATAGCCCGCGAAGACGGGCGTTCGCCCTGTAGGCCCACCCTACGGTGTTTAGCCGTTATGCCCGGCCTCGTGCTGCCTCGTGCCGGGCATCCACGTCTTCGGTGCAACAAGCAAGACATGCCCACGGGCCAACAACACGACGGCCCGGGACGCAAACAGCCCGGGGGCGTGGATGGCCGGGACACCCCCGGGACGAAGTGCCCGGGGCCGGCCATGACGAGCGGAGCGGTTCGATGGGAACGTGCCCGCTACCCCGCCGCCGACTTCACGGCGGGCGCCACCGCCGGGGCGAACTTGGCGCCGTAGCGGTCGCGGAACGGCGCGGTGTCGATCTCCTCGAGCTCGATCTCGCCGGCCAGCACCTTGGCCTTCCAGTCCTCGTGCTCGGCGTCGCGCCCGCTGAACTCCGGCATCACCTCCGTGGCGAACAGCTCGAGGCTCTCGCAGATGTGCTCGTGGGAATTCTTGCCGGCCTGATTGAGAAAGATCACCTGGTCGATGTGCGAGGTGCGGAACCGCCGCAGCTTGCGCCGCAGCGTGTCGGGCGAGCCGATCAGGCCGCCGCTCAGCGCCTTCGCGGCGACGTCGGGGTTGGCGCGCTTCCACGCCTGGTACTCGTCCCACATGTTCACGGTGCCGGGCGCTGGCCGCTCGCGGGCGCTGGACTGGCCGTAGTAGCGCAGCGCGAACTGGAAGAACGTGGCGCCGTCGGCGCGCCGCCGCGCCTCCTCGTCGGTCCTGGCGCACATGAAGAAGCTGACCAGCGCAATGTTGGGGTTCACCGGGTAGTCGGCGAGCCTGACGAGCCGTCTGGTCAGCCCGTTGTAATAGGCATGCACCCAGGCATGCGCCGCGTCGGCGCTGACGAACTGGAAGCCGAGCGCGCCGAAGCCGAGCCGCCCGGCACGGTCGATGGTGTCGAGCTGCGAGCACGCCATCCACAGCGGTGGATGCGGCTTCTGCAGCGGCTTCGGCACCACGTTGCGCAGCGGGAACTTGAAGTGCGGGCCGTCATAGCTGCAGCCGCCGTCGCGGAACATCGGGATCATGGCGCGCACCGCGTCGTCGAACACCGCGCGCTTGTCCGCCATGGTGCGGCCGAACGGCTCGAGCTCGGTGATGCTGGCGCTCTCGCCGAGGCCGAGCTCGGCGCGGCCGTTGCTCAAGAGATCGAGCACCGCGATGCGCTCGGCGACGCGCGCCGGATGGCTGGTGGTGAGCTGGATGATGCCGTGCCCGAGCCTGATGCGTCTGGTCCGCTGGCTCGCCGCGCCGAGGAACGCTTCGGGAGCCGGACAGTGCGAATACTCCTCGAGGAAATGATGCTCGACCACCCAGGCATAGTCGTAGCCCAGCCGGTCGGCGACCTCGAGCTGGGTCAGGGCATTCTGGTAGAGGTCGAGTTCGCCGTCCGCCGCCCATGGCCGCGGCAGCTGCAGCTCGTAGAAAATTCCGAATTTCATGGCGCTCCGCCCCGCTGGCTTTTTCTACGCGCCCGCAGCAAAGCGCCTGACGGCGCGAGCGTCAACCGACAGTGTCGGTCACCGGCCGCGCTCCGGCGGCACCACCACGGTCAGCCGTTTGGCCGCGCGAGTGACGCCGGTATAGAGCCAGCGGTCGCGGCTGTCGGGAAACGCGAAGGATTCGTCGAACAGCACCACGTCGTCCCACTGCGAGCCCTGCGCCTTGTGGACGGTGAGAACATAGCCGTAGTCGAACTCGTCGTAGCTCTTGCGCTCCCGCCAGTCGAACTCCTCGATGCCGCCGGTGAAGCATTCGGGCCGCACCGAGACCTTCACCTCGTCGCCGCCGACGTCCTCGTCCGGCGTCAGCCGCATCGCCAGCGCGTCGGATTTCTTCTGCTTCTTGCGCTGCGCCACCACCCACAGCCCGCCGTTGAACAGCCCCTTCTGGCGGTTGTTGCGCAGGCAGACCAGCTTGTCGCCGGCGACCGGCAGCGGATCCTCGAGCCCGCGCCGCTGCCGCATCCGGGCGTTATAGGCACGCCGCGTCGCGTTGCGGCCGACCAGGATCTGGTCGGCATCGAGCACGCGCTGCGGGTCGAGCTCGTCGCGGCGCACCACCTGGGTGAGCCCGTAGGTTCCGGGCACCAGGCGCTTGCCGGCCCGGATGTCCATCGACAGCCGCACGATCGGGTCGTCCTGCGCCTGGCGATGCACCTCGTGCAGCATCACGTCGGGCTCGGCGGCGGTGAAGAACCCGCCGCCCTGCACCGGGGGAAGCTGCGCCGGATCGCCGAGCACCAGGACCGGGGCGCCGAACGACAGCAGGTTGCGGCCGAGCTCCTCGTCGACCATCGAGCATTCGTCGATCACGATGAGCTGCGCCTTGGAGGCCGGGCCGCTGTTCCACAGCTCGAAGCTCGGCGTCTCGGTCTCGGTGTCGGGCGGCTTGTAGATCAGCCGGTGGATGGTCGAGGCGCCGCGGCAGCCCTTGCTGCGCATGACCAGCGCCGCCTTGCCGGTGAACGCCGCGAACATCACCCGGCCGTCGGCGCTTGCCGCGATGTGCCGCGCCAGCGTGGTCTTGCCGGTCCCCGCATAGCCGAACAGGCGGAAGACCTGCGGGGTGCTGCCGGTGCCGGGCTTCGCCGCGAGCCAGCGGCCGACCGCCGTGAGGGCGGCATCCTGCAGAGGGGAGAAGACGGGCATGCGCGGGCTCGGTCGCGAGGGCGGTTGCGCCATGTTAGCGTGCGGGCGGCGCGGCGGCGACCGGTTCGCGGCGCGGCGGCGCATGGGCGCTCCGCCCGGTTGCGGCCGTGCGCGTGGCGTTGCTAAGTACCCCGCTCGGCTGCGGCGCTGGGGCCCGTAGCTCAACGGTTAGAGCCGGCCGCTCATAACGGTCTGGTTGCAGGTTCGAGTCCTGCCGGGCCCACCACGCATCCATCAGGACGTCGCCGCGAAGCGGTTCTCGACGATGAGCACGCCGACGGCCGCCGCGCGAGCTCCGATCCGGGGGCTCGATGAAGAGTCGTCTTATTGGCCCATCAGGAGGGGTTGATTCATCCAGCGAAGAGGCTGAATTATCCCCCTATAATGGGATAATGAAAATGGATCTCACGTTTCAGTTTCACCACGGGGTTAAGTGGCATGACCCAGCAGCCGTGACGATCCCGCTCCCCGATGCCGGCGTCAAAGCGGCGACGACCACGGCGTTTGAGGACGCGCATTTTCTCGATCACGGTGCCAAGGAACCCTGATGGCCCGCTGGCGCAAACCGACGAGGGACGAGTCGCGCGCGCAGCGGGCGGACATCGCGGCGCGCGCACGTGTGGGGGTCAACTCGAGATACCGGACGCGATAGTGGACATGCGCCACGCTCTCGGACTGTCACGGGACGAGTTTGCACGCGTGTTCCGATTGACCCGCAGACAGCTCGCCGAAATCGAGCGCGGCGAAGGGAATCCCACGATCGAAACCTTGAATCGCGGCAGACCTTTTGGTTTTGGCGTGGGATTTGTTCCGGTCGCGGACGGGTCGTCTCCGCGCCCGGGTCACCGGCCCGCGAGAAGGAGATTATCCCCGAGCCTGCCAACCGTGACGGCAGGAGGGGGCAATCCTTCGGCGACGCGTCGGGAGAATGAGATGGGAAAACGCTTTAAGGTCGGCGATCACGTGACCTGGAATTCCGAGGCCGGACGCGTCAGCGGCACGATCATCAAGGTTCATTCCAGTGACGTCGACTACAAGGGGTACACCCATCACGCCAGCGAGGACGAGCCGCAATATGAGATCAAAAGCGACAGGACAGACCATATCGCGATGCACAAAGGGTTGGCCTTGAAGCTCAGCGCAAAATGAGTTGTTTGCGGGTCTGCGAATCGAAGCCGCTACAGCAATGTTGGCTGCTCAGGCGGGTAAGTCAGTTGCGTTCCTTCCACTCGGGCGAAACAGGTGAGCTTATGCGTCTGGTAGCTGCTCTCCGACAAAATCTCTATGACCGGAATACCGCGAACGCTCAGCGCGTCGGCCACCAGTGAGCGGTGACAGCGCCATGGCACCGCTTCGGCGCACATGATGGCGACGCGCTTCCGGCGGCTCATCTCGATGAGCGTTTCGAGCCCGTCGCCAAACTCCCTGGTCTGCATGTGATCGGCATATCCGCGAAAGCTCTTGTTCCGCCAGCCGGCGTTCGGAGAATCCTTGCGGGCGTGCCGCAGACCGCCCAGCGCCGGCAGATGCGCATACTCGACGTGCTCGGCTGTCAGGCTGCCTGCCAGTGCCTCCTCATTGAATTGCGGGTT
>JBEKZK010000275.1:0-6046 GCA_049509935.1 Xanthobacteraceae bacterium
CACGTTCTACTCCGAGGCCTCGACCGTGGTGAACTACATCGCCCAGGTCGTGGGTGGCAAGGACAAGCTCAAAGGCCTGAAGATCGCCACGGTCTATCACGACTCGCCGTACGGCAAGGAGACCTTCGCGCCGCTCGAGCTGCTGGCCAAGACCTACGGCTTCGAGAACATCCAAGTCCCGGTGCCGCACCCCGGCAACGATCAGTCGGCGCAGTTCGCCAAGATCCGCCAGCTCAAGCCCGACTGGATCTTCCTGCGCGGCTGGGGCGTCATGACCCCGGTCGCCGTCAAGACTGCCGCCAAGGTCGGCTTTCCGGTCGACCACATCATCGGCGGCATCTGGTCGAGCTCGGAGGAGGACATCCGCCCGGTGGGTGCGGTCGGCAAGGGCTACCTCGCGATCACGACCTATCCGGCCGGGACCAACTTCCCGATCCACGACAAGATCAAGAAGTTCGTCATCGACAAGGGCAAGAGCGACCTCAAGGACCCCAAGAGCTTCGGCAGCGTCTACTACAATTCCGGGATCGTCCACGCCATCATCCTGACCGAGGCGATCCGCACCGCGCAGGCGAAGTTCGGCCATCGTCCGATCAATGGCGAGGAGGCCCAGTGGGCCCTCGAGCATCTCGACATCGGCGACAAGCGTCTCGCCGAGATCGGCGCGCTCGGACTTGCGCCGACCCTGAAGCTGTCCCCGACCGATCATGAAGGCGGCGGCTCGGCCAAGGTCATCCAGTGGGACGGCGAGAAGTGGAATGTGGTCAGTGACTGGATCAAGTCGGATCGCGACCTGCTGCGTCCGCTGATCTTCGAGCGGGCAGCGGCCTACGCCAAGGAAAAGGGCATCACGCTGCGCGAGATCACCAACTGAAAACCCGCGGCCCGGCCGCCGCGCGGCGGCCGGGCTCCGGTTTGCGTGAGGCATCGTTTGTGGTGCGGCGGCTCTGGGAGCGAGGAAAATGGCCATCAGGTTCGGGTACTGGATGCCGCTCGGCAGCGGCGGGTTCGTGATCAGCGGCGTTCCGCAGCGCACGGATTGGAGTCTCGAATACAACGCCGAGCTGGCGCAGACCGCGGAGGAGCTGGGCTTCGAGTACGGCCTGGCGCCCGCCCGCTTCATCGCCAGCCACGGTTGGGAGCTGCAGCAGGAGGCGGTGACCTGCACGGCCGTGCTCGCCGCAAAGACGAAGCGGCTCAAGCTGATCAGCGCCGTCCACACCGGATTTTGGCATCCCGCCATGGTGGCCAAGATGGGGGCGACGATCGATGTCTACTCGAAAGGCCGATTCGCCATCAACATCCTGACCGGCTGGTTCAAGGACGAGTTCCGGGCCTTCGGGGAGCCGTGGCTCGACCACGACGAACGCTATCGCCGCTCCGAGGAATTCATCCAGGTGCTCAAGGGGCTGTGGACGCAGGATCGGCTGACGTTCAAAGGCGATTTCTATCGCATCAACGAGGCCTGGCTCAAGCCGCGGCCGACATCCGACCCGTACCCGGAAATCTTTCAGGGCGGCAACTCCAAGGCGGCGCGCCGGATGGCCGCCAAGTATTCCGACTGGTACTTCCTCAATGGAAATTCCGTCGAAGGCGTGAAGGAGCAGATCGACGAGGTCCGCGCGCTCGCCCGCGCGGAAGGGCGTACCGTCAAGTTCGGTCTCAACGGCTTCGTGGTCCAGCGCGACACCGAGGAGGAGGCGCTGGCGCAGGTCGAGGACATCATCGCCCATGCCGATCCGGAGATCGTCCTCGCCTTCGCCGAGCAGGTCAAGCACGCGGGCGCCGCCACGCGCGAGCGCATCGGCATGTGGGCGAACTCCGATTTCGCCAACCTGGTGCAGCCCAATGACGGCTTCAAGACCCGCCTGTTCGGCCCGCCGGAACAGATCGCCGAGCGCATCCGCGAGTACGAGGCCGTCGGCGTCGACCTGATCCTCACCGCCTTCCTGCACTTCACCGATGAGCTTCCCGCCTTCGGCCGCGAGGTCATCCCGCTGCTGCGGCCCGGGCGTTCCCCACGCCGTCCGCCTCGCGACACGGTCCGGCACGGAGAGTTGCATGGGTAGCGCGGCGAACAGCTTCCTCGCCGTCGATGACATCGAGGTCCTCTATGGCGGTGTCATCCTGGCGCTGCGCGGCGTCTCGCTCGAGGTCGCGGAAGGCTCGATCGTAGCGCTGCTCGGCGCCAACGGGGCCGGCAAGACGACGACGCTCAAGGCGATCTCCAATCTGCTGCGCTCGGAGCGCGGCGAGGTCAGCCGCGGCGCCATCACCTGGCGCGGAGAGGCGATCGCTCGCGTCGACCCCGCCGATCTGGTGCGCAAGGGCATCGTGCAGGTGCTCGAGGGTCGGCACGTCTTTCCGCATCTGACGGTCGAGCAGAACCTGCTGACCGGTGGCTATCTTCGCGGTGCGGGGCGGCACCAGCTCCGCGCCGAGCTCGACCGGATCTATCAATGGTTCCCGCGGCTCAAGGCCAGGCGCAAGGCGCGCGCCGGGCTGACATCGGGCGGCGAGCAGCAGATGATCGCGATCGGCCGCGCGCTGATGACGCGACCGGTTCTGGTGCTGCTCGACGAGCCTTCGATGGGGCTCGCCCCGATGATCGTCGAAGAGATTTTCGAGATCGTACGCGAGCTCAATGCGGGCAGCGGCGTCAGCTTCCTGGTGGCGGAGCAGAATGCCCATCTGGCGCTGCGCTACGCCGACCATGCCTATGTGCTCGAGAACGGCCGCATCGCGGCTCATGGCGCCGCCGCCGAACTCGCGGCGCGCGACGACGTCAAGGCCTTCTACCTCGGCATCGGCGGCGAGGCAGCCGTCACGGATGCGCGTCAGCAGGCTTTTGCAGCCGGCCCCGTCAACTAAGGAACAGCAAAAGGAGCGATTGATGACGATCCAAGACCTGCGAAAAGCGCCGCGCGTCAACACCCCCGACGACGCCTTCCCGGCGCGCCCGCGTCCGAAGAAGCCCGCCCATGTCATCAAGACGGATGCCGAGGCGATCGACATCGCCCATCGGCTCGCCGCCGAGTTCGCCAAGGAAGCCGCGCTGCGCGACCGCGAGGGCATCCTGCCGCTGGCGGAGCTCGATGCGTTCTCGCAGAGCGGACTGTGGGGCATCAACGTGCCCAAGGCCTACGGCGGCGCCGGTGTCTCCTACGTGACGCTGACCGAGGTGATCAAGATCATCTCGGCGGCGGACCCGTCGCTCGGGCAGATCCCGCAGAACCATCTGGCGATCGTCGAGCACATTTCGTCCGACGGCACCGAGGAGCAGAAGCGGTTCTTCTTCGGCGAGGTTCTCGCTGGCATCCGCTTCGGCAACGCCTTCTCCGAGTCGGGAAGCCGCACCGTCACCGAGTTCGAGACCAAGATCACCAGGAACGGCAGCGGCTATGTGGTCAATGGCCGGAAATTCTACTCCACCGGGGCGCTGCTCGCGCATGTCGTTCCGATCGTCGGCGTCAACGAGGAGGGGCAGGCGCATCTGGCCTTTGCGGACCGCGCCGCTCCCGGTCTGACGATCATCAACGACTGGTCGAGCTTCGGCCAGCGCACGACGGCGTCCGGCAGCGTCATCGTCGACAACGTGCGCGTGCCGGCGAGCCATCTGCTGCCGGCCCATCGGGCGTTCGACCGGCCGACGGCGGCCGGTCCGATCTCACAGATCATCCAGGCGGCCGTCGATACCGGCATCGCCAAGGGGACGATCGCCGACACCATCGAGTTCATCCGCACCAAGGCGCGGCCGTGGGTCGACAGTGGTCAGAGCCGCGCCTCCGAGGACCTGTTCACCATCGCGGCGATCGGGGACCTGGAAATCCGGCTGCATGCGGCGGAAGCGATCCTGGAACGCGCCGGGCGGCTGATCGACGCAGCGCTCGTGGAGCCGAACGAGGAGACGGTGGCCGATGCCGCGGTGGCCACGGCGGAATCCAAGGTGCTGTCGACCGAGGTTGCGATCGCGGCGACCAACAAGCTGTTCGAGCTCGGCGGGACGCGCTCGACGCTGGCCGCGCACAATCTCGATCGCCATTGGCGCAACGCGCGGACCCACACGCTGCACGATCCGGTGCGGTGGAAATACTTTCACGTCGGCAACTATCACCTCAACGGCGTGAAGCCGGCGCGGCATCCCTGGCTGTGAGGCGCTCCGTCGCCGGCCCCTGCCCGGGCACGGACGCCCGGGCCGGCTCCCTCTCGCACGCTCCATCGAGGCAAGCACCATGACCAACGTCGATCGCAAGCTGCATCAGGATGCCGCGCCGAAGAAAGGCCGGCCGGCGCCCCACATTCCGCCGCGCCGGGCTCCGGCACGGCGCATCTCGTCCGATGCCGAGGCGATCGAGGTTGCGCGCGAGCTCGCCGTCGATTTCGCGACCGGCTCGGCCGAGCGCGACCGCGAGCGCCGCCTGCCGATCGCCGAGATCGATCGCTTCTCCCAGAGCGGACTGTGGGCGATCACGGTGCCCAGGGAATACGGCGGGGCGGGCGTCGCCAACACGACGCTCGCCGAGGTCGTCGCCATCATTGCGGCGGCCGACGCCAGCCTCGGCCAGATCCCGCAGAATCATTTCTACATGGTGGAGGCGCTGCGGCTGGGCGGCAACGAGGAGCAGAAGCGCCGGTATTTTCAACGTGTCCTCGACGGCGACCGGCTGGGCAACGCCTTCACCGAAATCGGCACCCGCACGGCCATCGACTTCCAGACCAGGATCATCAGGGACGGCGACCGGCTGATCCTCAACGGCCAGAAATTCTATTCGACCGGGGCGCTGTTCGCGCACCTGATCCTGGCCGTCGCCAACGACGAGGCGGGCCGCTCGCACATCGTCTTTCTCGAACGGAGCACGCCCGGTCTGACGCTCATCGACGACTGGTCGAGCTTCGGGCAGCGCACCACGGGCAGCGGCTCGACCCTGTTCGATCGGATCGCGATCGATCCGTTCCAGGTCATCCCGCACCAGGACGTCTTCGACCGGCCGACCCCGATGGGCCCGGTCGCCCAGATCATTCATGCCGCGGTCGATACCGGAATTGCCCGCGGCGCGCTCGCCGACACCATCGCGCTCGTGCGCCGATTCGCACGGCCGTGGTTCGAGACCGACTACCAGCACGGCTCCGAGGACCCTCACGTCATCCACGCGGTGGGGGATCTGGTGATCAGGGTCGACGCGGCGAACGCCCTGCTCGAGCGCGCCGGCCGATTGACCGACGTCGCCGCCGCGAATCCGACCGAGCAGACGGTCGCCGAGGCCTCGATCGCGGTCGCCGAGGCGAAGGCGCTGTCGACCGAGGTGTCGGTCGCGGTTTCGAGCAAGCTGTTCGAGCTCACCGGGTCGCGGTCGACCCTGGAGGAATTCGGGCTCGATCGCCATTGGCGCAACGCTCGCACCCACACGCTGCACGATCCGGTCCGCTGGAAATATCACCACATCGGAAACTTCTACCTCAACGACGTCAGGCCGCCGCGTCACGGCGCTCTGTGACGGAACGGCGGGCATGACCAAGCAAATTCACTTCAACGCTTTCGAGATGAACTGCGTGGTGCACCAGTCGCCCGGCCTGTGGACGCATCCGCGCGACCGCGCCGATCGTTACACCGACATCGAGTACTGGACCGACCTCGCGCGTCTGCTCGAGCGCGGGCGGTTCGATGCGATATTCCTGGCCGATGTGCTCGGCGTCTACGATGTCTACGGCGGCAACACCGACGTGGCGCTGCGCGAGGCCACCCAGGTTCCGCTCAACGACCCGCTGCTGCTGATTCCGGCGATGGCGCAGGTCACCCGCCATCTCGGCTTCGGCGTCACCGCGACCCTGTCGTACGAGCCGCCCTTCACATTTGCGCGGCGGATGTCGACGCTCGATCATCTGACCAGGGGGCGGGTCGGCTGGAACATCGTCACCGGCTATCTCGACAGCGCCGCCAAGGCGGCGGCCGGCCGCGAACGTCAGTCCGCGCACGATCTGCGCTACGAGATCGCCGCCGAGTACATGGAGGTGGTCTACAAGCTCTGGGAGGGCAGCTGGGAGGACG
>JBEKZK010000276.1:0-6036 GCA_049509935.1 Xanthobacteraceae bacterium
TCGGCGATGTCGGCGACGAGCGCCGATTCGCCGGGCCGCAACCCGGCCAGGTGCACGGCGGCCTTGGAGCATGGGGAGCCTGCGGCGCCGATGAAGCGCTCATTAGAGCATTTCCCGGAAAAGGCCTGCCCCGGACCCGATCCGGGGTGGACACCGGTTTTCCGAAAAGGAAATGCGACAAACATCGATGCGAGAGCGCTTTCCGCTCACGGCCCGTGAGATTTCATGGTCAACCTTATCGGAAAGCGCTCTAGCGGTCGGCCGCGCGAGCCGCATTCAGATGTGATACACGAACGCGTCCATCTGGTTGGTGACCAGATCGTGCATGTCGGCGAGCGTTCGGTGGTCGAGGACGTCGGCGATCGCCTCGCGGACCTCGAGCATCATCAACCGCACCGCGCAGGTCGTCTGGTCGGCGCAGTCGTCACAGGGTCTGTAGAAGTTATGGCTGGCGCACGCGATCGGCGCCAGCGGACCGTCGAGCGTGCGCACGATGTCGCCCACCAGGATCTTGCTCGCCGGCCGCGCCAGCATGTAGCCGCCGCCCTTGCCCTTCTTGCTGTGCAGGAAGCCGGAATTGCGCAGCTCGCCGAGAATGGCGTCGAGGAATTTCTTCGGGATCATGTTGGCTTCGGCGATGTCGGCGACGAGCGCCGATTCGCCGGGCCGCAACCCGGCCAGGTGCACGGCGGCCTTGAGGCCGTATTTTCCTTTCTTGGTGAGCATTCCTTCTCTTTCCCCGCGTCGGCTTGGAACGAAGTGGTGGTCGGAGCGACCGATGCAGCATGGACGTGCCATGAATAGTCCGGCGTGCGGGGGCTCGTAAAGCCGCTTGACGGCCTGCTCGCTATTATTTCATAATTTCTATCGATTTTATACCCAGGAACCCGACCGTGCGCATCGTCTCGGAACGTCGGTTGCCGCATCTGCTGTTCGCGCTCGCCTATGCGATCGTGGCGCTGATCGTCGTGTTCGCGCGTCCTGCGACGAGCCCGCAGGACGCGTCCGCCGCCCGCACCGTCGCGGCCGAGCCGCGTTCGGAATTTGCTGTCGAACGCGTGCCGGCGACCGGCCGATGACGGCCCCGTTTCGGCACGCTCCCGACGATCCGCTGCGAGGCTTGGCGGCGTCGTTCGCGGCGCGCGCGGCCGCCTGCGACCGGTTCGGCCGCGTGCCGATCGAAAGCCTCGCCGCGGCCGCCGACGCGGGCCTGACCGCCCTGACGGTGCCGAAAGACCTCGGCGGGCGGGGCGCTGGCCTCGCCGAGACGGTGGCGATCGCCCGACAGCTCGGGGCCGCAGATCCGGCGGCCACGCTGATACTGGCGATGACCTGGCTGCAGCATGCCAATCTGGCGCGCGAGCGCAACTGGCCCGAAGCGGTCTATCACGAGGTTGCCCGCGAGGCGGTTCACTGGCGCGGGCTCATCAATGCGCTGCGCGTCGAGCCCGAGCTCGGCACGCCGTTCCGCGGCGGCCTGCCCGAGACGATCGCGCGCCGGACCGCCGACGGGTGGCGGATCTCCGGGCGCAAGATCTATGCGACCGGAGCCCCGGTGCTGCAGTGGCTGGTCGTTTTCGCGCGCACCGACGACGACGAGCCGCGCATCGGCCAGTTCGTGGTGCCGGCGACCGCCCCGGGCATCAGCATCGAAAGCACCTGGGACCACCTCGGCATGCGAGCAACCGGCAGCGACGACGTGGTGTTCGACGATACGCCGATCCCGGCTTCGTATGCGGTCGACCTGCGGGCGGCGGCCCGTTGGCTCGCCCCCTCGCCGCTCCAGGCGGCGTGGAACGCGGCGGTGATCTCGGCGATCTATCTGGGCATCGCGGATGCGGCGCGCGCCTGGCTGATCAAATTTCTGCACACCCGGACGCCGTCGAATCTCGGCCGTCCGCTGGCGACGCTGGAACGCATGCAGCTCGCGCTCGGCGAGATCGAGGCGCTGCTGGGCAGCGCCGGTACGCTGCTTGCCGCGATCGCCGAACGAGTCGACATGGCGCCGGAGCTGCTCGTCTCGAGCGAGGCGGGCATCGTCAAGCACGTGGTGACCGAAAACGCCATCCGGGCGGTCGAAACCGCCGTGGCAATGTGCGGCAATCCCGGCCTGTCGCGGGCGAACCCTTTGGAGCGGCACCTGCGCGACGTGCTGTGCGCGCGCGTGCACACGCCGCAGAACGACAGCGTGCTCAAGTCGGCGGGCCTCGCGGCTTTGCGGGTCGAGGACGCCGGGGCGCGAGAGCTGCATCCGGCTTGAGTTTCCGCGGCCGCGCGGCGGGGCGGCCGATCGCTGGAGCGGTTTCCGATGAGGTTGACCATGAAATCGCGCGGGCCGCCGACGGAAGGCGCTTCGAGGTTCGTGGCATTTGCTTTCGGAAAACCGGTGTCCGCCCCGGATCGGGTCCGGGGCAGACCATTTCCGGGAAACGCCCTCATGGGCGCTCAGCCGACGAAAGGCTCGCCGGACGGGCGGTGGGCGAGCGAGTCCTCATCGCGGTCGGGACTGAGCGGGGACGACCAGTCGAGCGGCACGCCGCCGAAGTCGAGAAATGCCGAAGCCGCGAGAATCTCTGCATACGACATCGGCAGCTCCGTGAGATGTCCTTGCCCGGGCGCCCGGCTGGGCGCCGCGGACCTCGCTCTGATCCAAGTGACGAGCCGTTCAAACAGTGAGACGCTCAATCGCGTTGCGCTCATGACTGCTCTCTCCGCCATCGATGGCCAACCGGGAAGATGCCGAACCGCGACCGTCCGCGGCCGAATGGGTCGTATGAGGGTTTAGTCTATAAACTCTATTGACTATGTCAATACACCGCATCAACGTGGTTCGGCGCAAGGACGGAGGCCCTCATGACGGTCGAGTTCATCGGGTTCGTCGGCACCCGAAAATTCTCCGAGATTCATCCGGCCGAAGGCCCCGTGGTCGATCTCGACCATATCGAGACCGTCGCCAGGGCCCACGAGGCCGGCGGATTCGACCGCGTGCTGGTGGCATTCCATTCGAACAGTCCCGACAGCATCCTGATCTCGGCCCACATCGCGGCCGTCACCGAACGGCTCGGGCTCATGGTGGCGCATCGGCCCGGCTTCACGGCGCCGACGCTCGCGGCCCGCCAGCTCGCGACCCTGGACCAGATCACCGGGGGCCGCGCCGCCGTCCACATCATCACCGGCGGCGACGACGCCGAGCAGCGCCAGGACGGCGATTTCCTCACCAAGGACGAACGCTACGCGCGCACCGACGAGTATCTCGAGGTCGTGCGCAAGGTGTGGACCAGCGATGCGCCGTTCGATCACCACGGTCGTTTCTACCGGTTCGAGCGGGCGTTCTCGGCGGTGAGGTCGGTGCGACCGCCGCACATCCCGATCTACTTCGGAGGAGCCTCCGACCCGGCGATCGCAGTGGCCGGAAAGCACGCCGACATCTACGCCCTGTGGGGCGAGACCTATGCGCAGGTGCGCGAGATCACGGCCCGGGTGCGGGCAGCGGCCGACGCGCACGGCCGCCGGATCCGCTTCAGCCTGTCGCTGCGGCCGATCCTCGGCGACACCGAGGAGCAGGCGTTCGAACGGGCCGACGCCATCCTGCAGCGCGCCCGCGCGCTCGCCGATCAGACCGGTTTCCGGCGCACGCGACCTCCCGCCAATGCAGGCTCGCAGCGTCTGCTCGCGGCGGCGGCCCTTGGCACCCGGCTCGACAAGCGGCTGTGGACGGCGCTGGCGGCGCTCACCGGCGCCAAAGGGAACTCGACCGCGCTGGTCGGCACGCCGGAGCAGGTCGCCGAGGCGCTTCTCGACTACTACGACCTCGGCGTGACCACGTTCCTGATCCGCGGCTTCGATCCGCTTGAGGACGCCATCGAGTACGGCCGCGACCTCGTCCCGCTCACCCGCAAGCTGGTTGCCGAGCGCATCCGCTCCGCCGCCACGGCAGCCGAGTGACCGGTTCGCCGACGCCTGATCATCCCCCACGCTGGCGCTCGCCGACAAGGAAACCGGCAGGGCGGGAGGAGTCGAATAGAACAGCGCTGTTCGGCCTTTAGGGAATAATCCCAGGCTGCCGGTCCTACGCAGGCTGCGGGCGCGGCGCGCGGGACCTCGACAGCATGTCCCGGGCCCCCGCGCCAATCGCCATGGCGACGACGAAGGCAAAGACTTTCGGCGAGAGCGTCGCGAGATTGACAAGGGCGGGCCCCGGGCACAGGCCCACCAGTCCCCAGCCGACCCCGAACAGCGCCGCGCCGGCCACGAGCGGCCGATCGATGCCGGTCCTGTCCGGCCATGCGAATGCCGAAGCGAACAGTGGCGCGCCACGACGCTTCAACAGGGCGAAGCCCGGCATTACGACGACGAGGGCGGCCGCCATCACGATCGCCAGCGTCGGGTCCCAGTGGCCAAAGACGTCGAGAAAGCCCAGGACCCTGCGCGGCTCGATCATGCCCGAGACGGTGAGCCCGGTGCCGAACACCACGCCCGCCGCAAGCGCCGCAACGATGGTACGCATGATCAGCCCCCCAGCACGTGACGCGACAGCGCCACCACCACCATGGCGGTCAACATGAAGGTTGCGGTCGCGACCAGGGAACGCGGCGACAGGCGCGCCATCCCGCACACACCGTGGCCGGACGTGCAGCCGCCGCCAAGCCTGGTGCCAAACCCGACCAGCAGGCCGCCGCCGACGACGATCGCCCAGCCCGGCATATCCGGCTGCGGCGTCGACCGCCCAATCACGCCCAGGAGGAGCGGCGCGGCGATCAGTCCCAGGATGAACGCGACGCGCCAACCTTTGTCGGCGTGCTCGCGATCCAACACATCGGCAAAGATCCCGCTGATGCCGGCGACGCGGCCATTGAGCAGCATCAGCAGCACGACGCCCAGTCCGATCAGCGCGCCGCCGATCGCCGCCGAAGCCGGGTCGAATGATGTCACGGTGCAATCTCCTTCCTCGCTTGGGTCAATCAGTCGCTCATGACGTGGAACGAGGACATCTCCGCCGTGCGCGGCCGATGTCCGGACGCCAACCGTACATGCATTCCATAGAGTTACAAGAAAAAGCTTCTGAGGGCGAAATTGCGGATCATCGATCCGCCGGTTGCGCCGCGTGCGCTGCCGAAATTGCACGCCTCGGAGTCGTTCATCGAGGTCACCACATTCCGCTCCGCGCCGCCGTTGGACCGCTGGTCGAGAGTGCGGAACGAGCTACGACTTCAAAATCTGCTGAATGTCCGGCAAGCACTTGATCGTCGCACGGTACCCTGCTTCCATCGCCTGCTCATAGGCACGCCAGTCCAGCAGCCTGATGTTCCACACGTCAGGAGTTATGATGATATCACATTGCTGGCGCGCCGAACGCAGGCTCGCCTCGCCACCGACCGATCCGACCCGCCAGAGCAGCTCCAGGAGGCCCGGCATCTCGAACTGCTCGGGGTGATCAGTGTCCGAACCGAGGTCAACCGCAATCACCGAGCTGACCCCGAGCCTGCGCATGGTGTCGGCGGGCAGGTTGTTGAGCACGCCGCCGTCCACATACACGATGCCGTCCTCGAGGACCGGCGGAAATACTCCCGGCAGAGCAGTCGACGCGCGAACCCAGGTTGCGAGGCGTCCCGAGGTATGAACGCTCTGCATCCCGATGTTCAGATTGGTGGAAACACAATAGAATCGTATCGGCGTTTCTTCGATGGCGGTTTCGCCGAGCCACTCGTCGAGCAGCCGTTTGGCCTTGCGACCGGAGAACAGCGATTGGCGAGAAAGTGCGAAATCGGAAATTTTCGGCCTTCTCAGGAATCCGTCGACGTAGGCGCGGATCACAGCCGTGACATCCCACTCCAATGCGAGCATGGCGCCGACGATCGCGCCGATGCTGGTGCCACCGATCGCGTCGACGGCGATCCCGTGCTCGCTCAGGGCACGGATCACTCCCAAATGCGCCAGGCCGCGCGCTCCGCCGCCGGACAGCACCCGGCCGAGTGATCGCCCCGTTCTCAATCGCGCCGCTCGCGCGCCGTCGGGGACCGAACGCACATGGTAGTG
>JBEKZK010000277.1:0-6032 GCA_049509935.1 Xanthobacteraceae bacterium
CATCATCTATACCGGCGCGGCCCCCAATCAGCACATCATCCCGCTGGCCGAGTACCTGCTGCGGCGCTGCGGATCGCGCGCCCTGTGCGTGGGGTCGAACTACATCTGGGCGTGGGAGAACAACAAGATCCTGCGCGAGGTCGTGCAGGCGGCGGGCGGCGTCGTCGTCAGCGAGCGATACTTTCCGGTCGGCGAGACCGACTTCACGGCGGCCATCGAGCAGATCATCGATGCGAGCCCGAGCTTCGTCTTCAACACCCTGATCGGGGTGTCGGCCTATTCGTTCTTTCGCGCCTTCCGCCGGGCCGCGCTCGAGCGCGGAATCGATCAGCCGCAGAGCATGCCGGTCGCAAGCTGCAGCCTCGCCGAGCCGGAGCTGGTCGAAATCGGGCCCGAAGCCTGCGCCGGCCATGTCAGCTCCAGCGTCTATTTCGAGAGCATCGACAGCCCGGCCAACAAGGCCTTCGTGACCGCCTTTCGCCGGCGCTTCGCCGGTCAAGGCCCGACCTCGGCGGATGCCGAGGCATCGTACCTGGCGGTCCATCTGCTGGCGCGGGCGATCCGGCGCGCGCAGTCCGCCGACCCGGTTGCGGTGCGCGCCGCATTGCCGCACGTCGCCATCAAGGCGCCACAGGGCGAGGTGCATGTCGACCGCGATAATCGCCACTGCTACCTGACGCCGCGCATCGGGGTGTCGAACGTCGCCGGCGGCTTCGATATCATCTACGAGGCGGCGCGCCCGGTGAAGCCCGATCCGTATCTGGTATGGCACGATATCAAGGCGGCATCGGCGCAGCGGCAGTCCGGATTGCGGGTCGTCAAATGAACCGCCGCGCCGTGCAGAATTTTCGCGGGATGCGGGCGACGATCCTGCTCGGCCTCGACCGCAACAGGACGGTGCTGACCGAGAACCTCTCCAAGCTCGGCCTCAAGGTGCAGGCCGCCGATCCGCTCGACGGGACCGGCGCCATCGAGGCGGCGCTGGATGGCGCCGACCTGGTGTTCTTCGACGCCGACCTCGCCGAGGCGATCACGGCCTGCCTGAGCGGCGATGCGGTCCGGGTTCCGGCCGTGGCCATCATCGGTCTCGAGGCGCCCGGCCGCCTGCAGCGCGCCTTCGAGCTCGGGCCCGCGGCGGTCCTGCACAAGCCGCTGCGCTCGACCGGGATCTACTCGGCGCTGTTCTTCGCCGTGAACGAGCACAAGCGGCGGCAGGAGGTTTTCCAGCAGATCCAGTCGCTGGAGGCGCGGCACCACGCCAGGCGCCTCATCACCCGGGCGATCGTGCTGCTGATGCAGACCCATGGAATCGACGACGACCAGGCCTACCGGCTGCTGCGCCGCGACAGCATGGTCGGCCGGCTGACGATCGAGGAGCATGCGGCGCGGCTGCTCGCCGCACGGAGCGCCGGCGCGATGAGGAAGGCGAGCGAGGTGTGAGCGGAAAGTTCGGCAACGAAAGGACGACGCGATGAATGAGCATTCGGGTAATGGCCGCCAGGACGACGCCAGCGCGACCGAAAATTCCGACCGGCCCGGTCCGCTGGCGACCGATCGGCGCAGCCTGCTGAGGAACGCCGGCCTCGCCAGTGTCGCGGCGGGCCTCGGAGCGACCTATCTGCCGGGACTGGAGTACACGCGCTCCGTTCGCGCCGAGACCACCGGTCCGGTGAAGATCGGCTTCATCGAGGACGAGTCCGGCAACCTGTCGGTCTACGGCCTGCAGAAGCTTCACGCCGCCCAGCTCGCCGTCAAGGAGATCAACGAGGGCAAGACCCTCAAGGGCGCACCCGCGATCGGCGCCGGGGGTCTCGGGGCCGTCGGCGGCGTCGCCAAGGAGCCGCCGACCATCAGCAAGGAGGGGGTCGGCCTC
Organism: Xanthobacteraceae bacterium; assembly: GCA_049509935.1. Lineage (GTDB taxonomy): Bacteria > Pseudomonadota > Alphaproteobacteria > Rhizobiales > Xanthobacteraceae > AP-16. Next base: position 1,874 of record JBEKZK010000277.1, read on the forward strand.
GATGTCGTCAACGACGGCGGGGCCAAGAGCACGACCGAGGTGGTGTTCGACGAGGACGCCGATGTCTTCATCGATTCCCACGACAAGGGCATTCTCGGCCGCGAGGTGAGCCTGGTGTCGCTCGACGGCCAGAGCAACAACACGCTGTGGCAGCAGCTCGCCCGCCGGCTGATCCAGCAGGACAAGGTCGACGTGCTGGTGGCCGGGTTCGCCTCCGCCGAGCGCGAGGCGATCCGTCCGATCGTCGACCAGTTCAAGCAGCTCTATTTCTACACCAACCAGTACGAAGGCGGCGTCGCCGACGCCAACACGTTCTGCACCGGGCCGGTCTGCGAGCAGCAGGTGATCCCGGTGGTCCAGTACATGGTGGAGAAGTTCGGCCCGCGCGGCTATACGATCGCCGCCGACTACAATTTCGGCCAGCTCACCGCGGCGTGGACCAAGGCGTTCGCGCCGCTGGTCGGCGGCACCATCATCGCCGAGGAGTTCATCCCGCTCTCGGTGTCGGAGTTCAGCCAGGTGATCGCCCGCATCCAGCAGGCCAAGCCGGACTGGGTGATGACCCTCCTGGTCGGGCAGAACCAGCAGAACTACTACCCGCAGGCGGCCGCCGCCGGGCTGAAATACCCGATGGCCTCGACCGTCAACATGGCGCAGGGCTACGAGCACAAGCGGTTCAAGCCGCCGTCCATGGCCAACATGCACAACGCGATCCAGTATCAGATGGAGGTGCCGACCGCGCGCAACCGCGCCTTCGTCAAGCGCTGGATGGCGATGTTCCCGCAGGATCAGTACATCGGCGAGATGGCGCAGAACACCTACTTCACCATCCACCTCTACGCCAAGGCGGCACGGATCGCGGGGACGACCGATCAGGCGATCATGAAGAAGGCGCTCGAGCTCGGCTGGAGCATCGAGGCGCCCGAGGGCTCGGTGTTCCTCGAGCCCGGCACCCACCACTGCGCGCACTACATCCGGCTCGCGGTCTGCGACGAGAACCACGACGTGAAGTTCGTGCGCGACTGGCCGAGCATCCAGGCGTGGTGGCTGCAGCGCCTCGGGGTCAACCTGGTGCGGCACCCCGAGTACAAGCAGTACACGCCGGACGAGGACCCCTACTTCAAGATGTTCGGAAAGAAGGCCTGATGTCCGGATCGGACGGTTTGGGGTAGGATCGTTCCCGGGCGTCGGCTCGGGCTGCGGACGCAGGCGCCCGGCGGGCCGGCGCGGCGGGCTCGCCTGGGCGGTCGGCAACGAGCTGGAACGAGCAAGGCGGCGTGCAGGGGCCCTGTGCGCCGCCGGAATTGCAGCGGCGGCTGCCGGGATCGAGTGAGCTCCGGCTCGGCAGCGCCAGGATCGGACAGCGCCAGGATCGGACAGCGCCAGGATCGAATAGCGCCAGTATCGAGCAACGCCAGGATCGAACAGCGCCAGAATCGAAACATCATGGAAAGCTTCTCGACCGCGGTCAGCATTTTCTATCAGTTCGCGACCAACGGCGCGTTTCTGCTGCTGTCGGCGCTCGGGCTGATCGTCATTCTCGGCATGATGAACATCATCAACCTCGCCCATGGCGAGCTGATGATGATGGGCGCCTACACGGCGACGCTCGCCTATCACCAGGGCCTGCCGTTCCCGCTGTGCGCGGTGCTGGCGTTCTTCGTCGTCGGCGCCTTCGGGGCGGTGCTCGAGCGCACGATCGTCCGGCGCTTCTACGGCCGCGAGCTCGGCGCGCTGGTCGTCACCTGGGGAATCGGGCTGACGCTGAGCCAGGGCACGCTGATGGTGTTCGGCCCCTTCCTGCCGGCGATTCCGATCCCGGGTGGCTCGGTCGGCGTCGGCCAGTACTCGTTCTCGACCTATTGGCTCAGCGTCATCGTGCTGTCGGGCGTGCTGATCCTCGCCCTGTGGGCGCTCTACAACCGCACCGGCTTCGGCCTGCAGGCACGCGCCGCCATGCAGAATTCCGCCATGGCGAAGGCGCTCGGCGTCGACACCGACCGCATCTACATGCTCACCTTCAGCCTCGGCGCCGGGCTCGCCGGCTTCAGCGGCGCCCTGTTCGCGCCGACGGTGTCGATCGCGCCGTTCATGGGCCAGCAGTTCGTCGCGCCCGCCTTCATCACCGTGGTGGTCGGCGGCGCCACCAACGTCATCGCGGGCGCGCTCGGCAGCAGCATCCTGCTGTCGCTGGTGAAGACCCCGGTCGGGTTCTTCGCCGGCGCCTTTCTCGGCACTGTCGCGCTGCTCGTGGCCGCCCTCGTCATCATCCGGCTGATGCCGGACGGCATCTCCGCCGTGGTCCAGCGCTGGTTCGACCGGCGGCACCGCTTTGCCTGAGGCACGATGCGCATCCTGAGGCTCCTCAGCGGTCCGGAGGACATCGGCGGATCCGGCCTGTTCTGGACCTGCTTCGTCGCCGTCGTGCTGTTGTTCCTCGTCTATCCGCGCTGGCTCTCCGATTTCGAGGCGACCAACATCGCCTATTATCTGCTCAACCTGCCGATGGCGCTGGGCTTGAGCCTGCTGTGGGGCTATTGCGGCGTGCTCAGCTTCGGCCAGGTGGCGTATTTCGGCATCGCCGGCTACGTCTACGGCGTCATCGCCGGCAACCTCGTCGACAATCCGGCGGGGCCCCTGCTCGGAGGGCTGGGAGGGCTCGCGGCGAGCGCGCTGGTCGCCGCGGTGTTCGGATACTTCGTGTTCTACGGCCGGGTGCAGAGCTGGATCGTCCCCATCCTGACCCTGGTGCTGACCCTGCTGCTCGAGACGTTTCTCGGCCAGACCGCCGGCTATCAGTGGCGCATCGGCGCGGTCCAGCTCGGCGGCTACAACGGGATGACCGGCATTCCGTCGTTCGGGTTCGGCGATCATGTCGTCATGGGCTACGAGTTCGATTACTATGTGCTGGTCGTCGTGCTGGTGATCTATCTGGCGCTGCGCGTTTTCGTGAACACCCGGCACGGCAAGGCGCTGCTGGCGATCCGCGAGGACCCGATCAGATCCGAGCTGCTCGGCTACGACATCCGCGCCCGGCAGCTGGTGGCGTTCGTGCTCGCCGCGGTGCTCTCCGGGGTGTCGGGCCTGCTCTACGTGCAATGGGGCAACTACATCACGCCGACCCAGGTGGGACTGCTGCAGGCCTCGCTGCCGGTCATCTGGGTCGCGGTCGGCGGACGCGAGAGCCTGCTGGCGGTGGCGATCAGCACCTATGCGCTGAACTGGCTCACCTATACGATGTCGTCGGCCGGCTATCAGTCGGCGCTGGTGATCGTCGGCGTGCTGCTCGTCCTGGTCATGCTGTTCTTCCCGGACGGCATCGTGGTGACGATCGCGCGCCGCTTTCCCAAGCTCCGGCTGCCTTCGTGGCGCGCCGCCGAAAGAAAGCGCGGAGGCGCGCCATGACCGGCGACGGCGTGCTGCGCACCGAGCATCTGGCCAAGCGCTTCGGCGGCGTGGTCGCGACCGACGACGTGTCGATCAGCATTCCGAGCGGCGAGCTGCGCTGCATCATCGGACCCAACGGGGCCGGCAAGTCGACGCTGTTCGCGCTGCTGTGCGGGATCGACCGGCCGGACGCCGGCCGGGTCTTTCTCAAGGGCCGGGACGTGACCCGGGTGCCGGCATTTCAGCGGGTCCGCCGCGGCCTCGGCCTGACGTTCCAGACCAACCGCGCGTTCCATCGCCTGTCGGTGCGGCAGAATCTCGCCGCGGTGCCGGATTTCGCCCGCGGCGACCGGACCCGCGACGCCAAGGAGCTCTACCATTTCGCGCTCGCCGGGTTCGGCCTCGATCCGTCGAGCGACCTGCCGGCCAAGGAGCTGCCGCACCATCAGCTGCAATGGCTGGAGATCGTCATGGCGCTCGCCGCCGGCCCCGACATCATCCTGCTCGACGAGCCGACCGCCGGCATGTCGCCCGACGAGACCCGGCAGACCGCCGAGGTCATCAAGCGGCTCAACGCGCGCGGGCTGACCATCGTGGTGGTGGAGCACGACATCTCGTTCGTCCGCGAGGTGGCGCAGCGCGTCACCGTCGTTCACCAGGGTCGGATCTTCGCCGAGGGAACGGTCGGCGAGATCACGGCGCATGCCGACGTGCGCCGGATCTATCTGGGCCAGGCCTGAGCCATGGATCCGCTGATCGCCGCCGTCGATGT
>JBEKZK010000278.1:0-6022 GCA_049509935.1 Xanthobacteraceae bacterium
CACAAGGGGGGCCGTCCGTGCGCATGATCGCGCGGAACCACTCGCATCCTTCAGCGAAACCCGCAACAGTGTACCCGATACGGTGTGATCAGTCAAGTCCTCCAAGGCCCGACCCAACCAACCGCCGCGGGATCGCGAGCCTCCCGAGCCGGCGGATCCGACCCCACGGCGATCAGTTCGCCACGGGCGCGATACCCAACCTCTTCAGGTCATTTTCGCGCATCTCATTGGTGATCGGGTAGTATCCGCCTGTTTCGATCTGCGTCTGGCCGTCCTTGGACAGAATATATTTGATGAATTCGGTCCGCAGCCGGTCGAGCGGCTGATCGGGTTTTTTGTTCAAGTAGACATAGAGATACCGCGCGACGGGATAGTTGCCGGAAAATGTCGCTTCCGCAGAGGTATCGTAGCATGTGGCGCCAGCATAGAGGCTCAACGGCACGATCCGCACGCCGGCGGTCTTGTACCCGAGACCGGAGTAGCCGATCGCGAACCGGTCGCCCGCGACCTCCTGGACGACAGCCTCCGAGCCGGCCTGCTGCCTGACCTCATCCTTGTAATCTCCGCCGTACAGCACGATATCGCGGAAGAATTCATAAGTACCGGAAACGGAATTGCGGCCGTACAGCGTGATCGGCTTGTCCGCCCACTCCCCGGTCAACCCGGCATCACCCCAGGTTCTGATGCTCTTGCCGCCGCTGCCCCTGCGGGTCGAGGAGAAAATCTGGTCCACTTGCGGCAGCGTCAGACATTGGATCGGATTGTCCTTGTTCACGTAGATGGCCAGCGCATCGACCGCGACCCGGAAGGCGGTGGGCTTGTAACCGTACTTCTTCTCGAATGCGTCGACCTCCCCGGCCGTCATCGGACGCGACATCGGGCCGAGCTGCGCGGCTCCGGCGAGGAGTGCAGGCGGCGCCGTCGCCGAGCCCTTTCCCTCGATCTCCATCTTGACCGCGGGATATCGGCTCATGAACCACTTGGCCCACAGGGTCATTTCGTTGCTCAGCGTATCCGAGCCGACCGATTTGAGCTCACCCGATATGCCGGTAGCGGTCTGATAGGCGGGAAGGCTCGGGTCCAGGGCGCTTGCCGCCGACACCACCGCGATATTGGCGGCGAGCGCAGCGATCACAATTCTCAAGCCCATGGAAACATCTCCTGTCAGATGGTGAGGTCTTCCGGTTCGACCGCGTGCAACTCCGGCAATCACACGGTGAGGGACCCTGATCGAGAACGGAGATCGGACCCGGCACATGATGGCATATCAGGCCATCCGCTGCCGGGCGACGGATGGCTGAGATGCGGCAGGAATGAGGAACGTGACCAACCAGCAGATCGCCAGCATGACCGCCGAGCCGGTCAGGCAGGCGGTCATTCCGCCGACCTGGTAGAGCAGGCCCGACAGGATGATGCCCATCAGGCGGCCGGTGGCGTTGGCCGCGTAGTAGAATCCGACGTCCTCGGCCGCCTTCTCGGATCCCGCATAGGCCAGGATCAGATAGGAGTGCAGCGAGGAGTTGACCGCGAAGGGCAGCGCGAACAGCGCCAGGCCGCCGACGAGGACCAGGTCGGGACGCCGGAGCCCCGGGACCTGCATCACCAGCGCCAGGACGACCGGGACGGCGACCAGCAGGCCGGCCCAGAGCCGGGCCGCCGGCACCTCGCGGCTCAGACCGTCGGCACTGCGGGTGACCAGCGCAGGCGCGATGGCCTGGATGCCACCATAGGCAATCGTCCAGACCGCGAGAAAGCCGCCGACCTCGAGGAAGTGCCACCCGCTCGCGTAGAGGAACACCGGCAGGGCGACGACGAACCAGACGTCGCGCGCCCCGAACATGAAGATGCGCGCGGCGGCCAGCAGATTGACGCCGCGCGACTTGCCGAACAGCTCCCTGACGCTCCTGGAGGATTTCGCCTTGCCGAGCTCGCGCGGCAGCAGGATCAGGCCGGCGGCCAGGATGACGGCGAGCAATCCTGCCATCAACCACAGCGCGGGCCGGAAACCGATGAGGTCGAGCAACAGGCCGCCGACAAAGAAGCCGACGCCCTTCATGGCGTTCTTCGAGCCCGTGAACCAGGCGACCCAGCGGAACAGCTGCCCGCTGCCGTCGGCCGATGTCGCCTTGATCGCCGACTTGGATGCCGTCTTGGTGACGTCCTTGGCGATGCCGGCAATGCCCTGGGCGGCGACCACCCAGGCGACGGACAGCGTGGCGCTCCAGCCGGGATTGAGCATCGAGAGCATAGTCAGGCCGGCGATCTGCAGCGACTGCCCGACCGCCAGCATGCGTGGAATGCCGAACCGCGAGGCGAGCCAGCCGCCGCCCAGATTGGCGGCGATGCCTGCGGCCTCGTAGAGCAGGAACAGGAAGGCGAGCGTGAACGGCGTGTAGCCGAGCCGGTAGAAATGCAGCAGCACCAGCATCCGCAGGGCGCCGTCGACCAGGGTGAAGCCCCAATAGGATGCGGTGACGATGGCGTAGTTGCGCAGCGTCGACATCACGCACCTGCCCGCAGAACGATGTTGGCGAGGTCTACCATGCGGCACGCATACCCGACCTCGTTGTTCAGGGCGAGACCCGCCGCGTGTCGCCGATTTCGTCGAGCAGCGCCTTCGCGGCCATCCGGTCGGGCGAGGCGAGGCGCAGCCGCCGAGGAGCTGGGCCGATCGATCCGGAACCGAAGCATGCGTCCGGAACGAGGAGCGGGTGCGTCGCGAAGGCACGTTCCTGCGCTATTCGGCCAATGCCGACGCGTTGCGCGAGCTGCTGGCGTTCCTCAGGGCGGTTCGTGCTGCGGGACGCCGGGGGCGCGGGCGAGCAGCTCCCCGATGGGCGAACAGGAGGCGCGCCGGTCGACGCTCACACGCAATCGAACAGGGCCATGAATCCGTAGTCCATGTGCAGTTGCTGATGGCAGTGGAACAGCGTCATACCTGGATCGTCGGCGACGAAATCAATCTCCACCTCCTGGTAGCCTCCCACCATCACCACGTCCTTGATCACGCCCGCTGTCGGCTTGCCGCCGATCCTGGTGAGCTCGAAGCTGTGTCGATGCAGATGCACCGGATGGATATCGTCGCTCGCGTTTCGCATCCGCAGCCGGTAGCGCTTGCCCTGGTGCAGGCGGAACATCGGCTCCATCCGGTCCATCGAGAAGGCCACCTTGTTGATGGTCCACTCGTTGAAGCCGTCGATGGCGGCATTGTTCTTCGCGAACGTCAGCTCGAAGACCTCATCGGGCGTCGCGGCGTTCGGCTCGGCCGTCCCGAAGCGGGTGTAGTCCCACTTGGACGGCTTGGGGGCGGACCATTTGGGCTGCCCGCTCCGGCCGGCATATTCCACGACGATGCCCATGCCGTGACCGCGGTCGTCGGCGGCGACATCGCCCATCACCCAGACGCCCGGATGGTTCATCTCGACAATGGCGGAGATGCGCTCGGCGGTGCCGAGCCACAGCACCGGCACGGCAACCGGGGTCGGCACCGGATTGCCATCCAGAGCGACAACCTTGAAGCTGTGCCCCGGCAGCGCCAGGCTGCGAATCTCCGTGGCGCTGGCGTTGACGATGTGAAACAGCACGCGCTCGCCGGATTTCACGCGGATCGGGTCTCCCTGACCGAGCATGCGGCCGTTGATCGAGAACAGGCCGTAGCCGACCTCGAAGCCGTGCGGCATGCCCTTGGCCAGCGACGCCTTCATCGCGGCCTCGCCGTCCGCCTCGAGCTCTTTGACGCGCGTTGCCGGCGACAGGAAGCTCTGCGCCATGTCGCCGCCGCGGCTGAGCGTCGGCTCGAATTCCTTGAGCAGCAGAAACACCTCGCGGTCGTAGCTGCCGGGCTCGTTCCTGGGTTCGACGTACAGCGGGCCGGCCTGTCCGCCGTACGTGCCCTTGCTGAAGTCGTCTCGAGGAACGACGTGCGTGTGATAGAAGCGAAAGCCCGTGGGCTTGGGCGTGAAGGCAATCCGCCGCATACCGTGCGGTGCGATGAACGGCGTGCCCTCCTCGGACGCACCGTCGACGTCGACCGGCACCATCAGGCCGTGCCAATGCAACTGCTCCGGCGTGTCGGTATCGTTGTGGATGTCTACGACGACCCGCCGGCCCTCCTTCAGGCGGATGAGCGGGCCGGGAAACTGCCCATTATAGGTCGTCGTCGAGACGATGCGGTCCGGCGCAAGCTCGACGAGCCCGGTTGCGATGCGGATCGTGCAATCCGCGGTCCCGTCAGGCGCCGCGGCTGGCGCCGGATTGGTCTGTGCTGTCGCGCGGGAGATGAGCGGCAGGCTTCCGGCGGCCGCCGCGATGCCGCCGATCTTCAGGACGTCGCGCCGGCTGTGTGTCATGGGTTCCGCCCTCCCTTCGAGGCGCCAGATCTCCGCAAGGCCCCCGCGGCAAAATCGTCCGCAGCCCTTGGCCGGTGCTTGCCACGGGCATTTCCGTCGCCACATTGCGATAATGGACCGACGCCTGGACGGATCGACACCGATGGTTGACGCGGATCTTCGCGCCTTGCGCGCGGCCGTGCAATCCCTCGAGAACCCGGGTCTGGCGGCGCGGCTCACCAGCCTCGCCGGCACGCCCATCGAGATGCTGGGGAGAATGCTTCCTCCCGGCGCCTCGGGGGTCATAACGGCGGCTGTCACCAAGGGGCTCGACGCCGCCCTCGCGGTGGCGCTGCGCACCATGAACGACGAGCCGCAAGCGGGCTCGCGGCTGTTTCATCGGGCGCTCGCAGCGGCCTCCGGCGCGATCGGCGGGAGCTTCGGCCTCGCCACGCTCCCCGTCGAGCTCCCGATCTCCACGATCATCATGCTGAGATCGATCGCCGATATCGCGCGCAGCGAAGGCGAGGATCTGCGCAGCCCGGAGACCGCCCTGGCATGCGTCGAGGTGTTCGCGCTCGGTGGGCGACCGGGTGCGGATGCCTCGGAGAGCGGGTATTTCGCGGTCCGCAGCCTGCTGGCCACGTCGGTGACCGAGGCGGCACGGTTCATCGCGCGACGCGGCATCGTCGAGCCGGGGGCGCCGGTCATCGTCCGCTTCATCGCCCAGGTCGCATCGCGGTTCGGCGCGGTGGTGACGCAGAAATTCGCCGTGCAGGCGGTGCCGATCATCGGCGCGGTCGGGGGCGCGGCCGTGAACTACGCGTTCATCGACCATTTCCAGAACGTGGCGCGCGCGCATTTCACGGTGCGGCGCCTGGAGCGCAGCTACGGCAAGGATGCCGTGAGGGCCCAATACGAGGTGCTGCGCCAGGGTGCCGGCCGCAGGGCCGCGTAGAGCGTCTTGCGACCTCAGGGCTTCGTCGGATCGAAATTCTTACGCAACGGCTTCCAGCAGTCGACATAGTCGTGCTGGAGCTGCGGCAGCGCCGCCGCGTAGGCGGTGACGCGCTGGGGCAGCCGGGTCTCGAACATGAACGCCATGGTGCCGCTGAGCCGGTGCGGCTCCAGGGCGCTGGTGCTGGCGCGCTGGAAGGCCTCGGCGTCGGGTCCATGCGGCAGCATGCAATTGTGCAGGCTGAAGCCACCGGGCAGAAAACCCTCAGGCTTGGCGTCGTAGCGGCCGTACAGCAGTCCCATGAACTCCGACATGATGTTCATGTGGTACCACGGCGGACGGAAGGTGTTCTCCGCCACCAGCCAGCGCTCGGGAAAGATGACGAAGTCGATGTTGGCGGTGCCGGCTGCTTCCGACGGCGACGTCAGCGTGGTGAAGATCGACGGGTCGGCGTGATCGAACAGCAGCGGGCCGACCGGCGAGAAGCGCCGCAGGTCGTATTTGTAGGGCGCGTAGTTGCCGTGCCAGGCGACGACGTCGAGCGGCGACTGGCCGATCTCGGCGCGCCACAGCGCGCCGCCCCATTTGACCCACAGCCGGCTCGGCACCTCGCGGTCCTCGTAGGCGGCGACCGGAGTGAGGAAGTCGCGCTGGTTGGCGAGGCAATTGGCGCCGATCGGGCCGCGCTCCGGCAGCGTGAAGGAGCCGCCGTAGTTCTCGCACAGGTAGCCGCGCG
>JBEKZK010000279.1:0-6009 GCA_049509935.1 Xanthobacteraceae bacterium
AGTGGACGCTCGTGCCGACGGTGACCCGTGGCCGCACAGGATGTGGAGAGCTCGCATGGGAAGGATCAACTCGAGCACGACAACCAACGCCACAACAGCCAAGGCCGGCGCGTTCTGCGTCGGCGCGACCGTCATCGGCCTGCTTGCCGCATCGGGTGCGGCATTCGGCCAAAATGCCGCCGCCATATCCGTGGTGGTGGATCCCGGTCCGCGCGGCGGCGCGCCCGGCGCCGGCGGACCGGTCAGCGGGCTGTCGGCCGCGGATCTGGCTTTCTTCACGGCGGCGCAGATCGTCTTCCAGGAGGTCGATTCGGTGGGCGGCAACATAATGGGCGAGAGTGGCAACGGTCTCGGCCCCGTCTTCAACGGCAACAGTTGCGCCCAGTGCCATATCCAGCCGGCGCTCGGGGGGTCGAGCCCGGCGCTCAACCCGCAGGTCGCGCTGGCCACCCTGGACGGCGCCGGCAACACCGTGCCATCCTTCATCACCTCCAACGGCCCCATTCGCGAGGCGCGCTTCATCAACAATCCGGACGGCACGCCGGATGGCGGCGTGCACGACCTGTACACGATCGCCGGCCGCAGCGACGCCCCGGGCTGCAACCTCGCCCAGCCGAACTTCAATCAGGCGATCGCGAACAGCAACATCATCTTCCGCATCCCGACGCCGGTGTTCGGGCTGGGACTGGTGGAGAATGTTCCCGATGCAAGCCTTCGATCGCAGGAGGCGAGCCTGCAGACCCTGCAAACCGCGCTCGGCATCACCTCCGGCGTATTCAACATCAGCGGCAACGACGGCACCATCACCCGGTTCGGCTGGAAGGCGCAGAACAAGTCGGGCCTGATGTTCGCCGGAGAGGCCTACAATGTCGAGATAGGCGTCACCAACGAGCTGTTTCCCGATGAGCGGAACACCACGGCGGGATGCGTGTTCAATGCCACCCCGGAGGATTCGACCAACGTCACGGTGAGCAATAATTTGAGTACAACGCCGTCGGGCACGCTGGCGTCGGCTTTTTCCTCCGACATCGTCAACTTCGCGGCCTTCATGCGCTTGCTGGCGCAGCCCACGCCGGCTGCGTCGACCAGTCAGACGACCAATGGTGCGCAGCAGTTCGACAATATCGGCTGCACCCGCTGCCACATCCCGCGTCAGCGGACCGTGAACTCGGTGTTCGGCGCCGGAATGAGCCAGCAGGAGTTGAACGTCTACAGCGACTTTGCCCTGCACAACATGGGCACCGGCCTGCAGGACGGCATCAGCCAGGGCGTGGCCAACGGCCAGCAGTTCCGCACGGCTCCGCTGTGGGGGCTCGGCCAGCGGCTCTTCTTCCTCCACGACGGCCGTGAAAGCAACCTGCTCAGTGTGATCGCCGATCATCAGAGCCCGGGCTCGGAAGCCAATCAGACGGTGACCAACTTCAACAACCTGACGCCGCCGTCCAACCAGCAGGACATCATCCTGTTCCTGCGCTCGCTCTGACGCTGCCGTAGGATGCGGCGGACGGCGCTGCCGTCCGCCGCGTCCGCGACGGCGGCAACGCACACAGAGGCCGTAACACTCGTTTTAGTTGCCAGCGAACGGTGGCCGACATAGCCCTTTGCAACCCGGTTTAAACAATCTCTGATGGCATGGACGAGGGCGGCTGCCGACGCCAATCCGCCCGTACCCACATGAGGTAACCGGCGCCTCCCGGGTTGCCGCCTGCCATGCCTCGGTGGTCGACTGAAATCGAAAGAACCCCGATAGAAAGGCACTTTAATCGACGGTCAGGCCCCACTCGCCAGAGCGGTGTCGGGGACTTCAAGTATCAAAAAAAGGTACTTGACTACGCCATTTAATTGCCCAATTGTGGTTTTCGTAACGTCAGTGCACGCTTCGACTGTGGCTCCCGCGCTTCCGCGACGGGGGTGGGGGACTTTCCGAAACAACCTAAAATTCGGCCCGGGGTGGTTGCATGAGCGCCAGAGATGGACGCTCGTGTCGACGACCATCCGTGGCCGTCGAGGAGATGGAGCCTGCGATGAGAGGAATTTGCTCGACAACAAAGGCCGGCGCGATCGTCGTCGGTGCGACCATCATGGGCCTGCTCGCCGCGTCGGGGGCGGCTTTCGGCCAGGTCGTGGTGGACCCCGGTCCGCGCGGCGGCGCGGCCGGTGCCGGCGGCGCGGTGTCCGGGCTGACAACCCTGCAGCAGAGTTTCTTCAACTCGGCGAGGGTACGCTTCCAGGAGGTCGATTCGGTATCCGGCACAGTGGCCGGGGAAGCCGGTTCCGGTCTCGGGCCCCGTTTCAACGGCAACAGCTGCGCCCAGTGCCATGCGTTCCCGGCGATCGGCGGGTCGAGCCCGACCGTCAATCCGCAGGTCGCGTTGGCCAAGCTGGACGGCGCCAGCAACACGGTGCCGTCCTTCATCACCGCCAACGGCCCGGTTCGCGAGGCGCGTTTCATCACGAATTCGAATGGCACGCCGGACGGCGGCGTTCACGACCTGTACACGATCACCGGCCGCGTCGACGCCGCCGGCTGCAGCATCAGCCAGCCGAACTTTGCTCAGGCGATCTCGCAGAGCAACATCATCTTCCGCATCCCGACGCCGCTGTTCGGGGCCGGACTCGTGGAAAATGTTCCCGACGCCAACCTCAGATCCCAGGAGGCGAGTCTCGCGACCCTGCAGGCCGCGCTCGGCATCACCTCGGGGGTCTTCAACATCAGCGGCAACGACGGCACCATCACGAGGTTCGGCTGGAAGGCGCAGAACAAGTCGCTGCTGATCTTCGCCGGCGAGGCCTACAACGTCGAGCAGGGCGTCACCAACGAGGCCTTTCCCGATGAGCGCGACACCACGTCGGGGTGCGTGTTCAACGCCACCCCGGAGGATTCGACGGTTCTCGCGGTGACCGAGTCGTCGGGCAGCCCGGCGTCGGACTTCTCCTCCGACGTTGTCAATTTTGCTGCCTTCGGTCGCCTCCTGGCGGCGCCGACCCCGGCCGCGTCGACCAGCCACACCACCAACGGCGCCCAGCAGTTCGACAATATCGGCTGCACCCGGTGCCACATCCCACATCAGAAGACCGCGAACTCGCCGTTCGGCGGGATGAGCGCCGTGGAGATCAGCGTCTACAGCGACTTCGCGATCCATATCATGGGCACCGGCCTGCAGGACCAGGTCAGCCAGGGCGCCGCCAATGGCCAGCAGTTCCGCACGTCTCCGCTGTGGGGGCTCGGGCAGCGGCTGTTCTTCCTCCACGACGGCCGCACCAGCGATCTCCTCGAGGTGATCGCCGCGCACAAGAGCTCGGGGTCGGAGGCCAGTCAGACGGTGACCAATTTCAACGGCCTGTCGTCGACCAACCAGCAGGACATCCTGCTGTTTCTGCGCTCGCTCTGACGCTTTTCCGGCGCGGCGGGCGGCTCGGCCGTCCGCCGCGCCGTCCGTCGTTGACGGACCTGGATGCGGACCCGGATTCCAATCTTCGGTCGCATGAGCAGATGGCGGCTGCGACTCCCGTTCCGCTGTGCCCATGAACGGTAACCGGGTGCTCTGGCGCGGCGTCCGTCGCGTCCGGAAGCCGATTGAGAGCTACTGAAAAGCCAGTCGAAGAGGCCACTTTCTCGACAATCCTCTTCCACTCGACGGTGCCGTGTCAGCGACGTCGCCGGCGCTCAAAAAAACGCCATCAACACACGAATCTGGTAAAAGGGTACTTGACTACAACTTTAGTCTGGTAGATTATTAATCTTCCGTAATGTTGGCGTCATGTTTTCGTAATGTGGCTGCACGCCTGGGGTGTGCCCGTCGGCTTCCAGGCGGACGTTGGGGACTTTCGAAACAACTTAACAGCTCGGCCCGGGATGGCTGCACGCGCGCCAGCGATGGACGCTCGTGTCGACGGCTGGCCTGTGGCCACGGAGGAGATGGAGAGCCTGAGATGAGGAAGATTCGCTTGACCAGCGCCGGCGCGATCGTCGTCGGTGCGACCGTCATGGGCCTGCTCGCCGCATCGGGGGCGGCATTCGGCCAGGTCGTGGTGGATCCGGGTCCGCGCGGCGGCGCTCCCGGCGCCGGGGGATCGATCGTCGGACTGACCGCCCTGCAACAGAGTTTCTTCAACTCGGCGCAGGTTCGCTTCCAGGAGGTCGATTCGGTGTCCGGCACGGTGTCCGGCGAGGATGGCAGTGGTCTCGGCCCGCGTTTCAACGGCAACAGCTGCGCCCAGTGCCATGCGTTCCCGGCGCTCGGCGGCTCCAGCCCGACGGTCAATCCGCAGGTCGCGTTGGCCACCCTGGACGGCGCCAACAACGCGGTGCCGTCCTTCATCACCGCGAACGGCCCCGTTCGCGAAGCTCGCTTCATCCGCAATCCGGACGGCACGCCGGACGGCGGCGTCCACGACCTGTTCACGATCACCGACCGGATCGACGCTTCCGGGTGCAACATCAGCCAGCCGAACTTCGTTCAGGCGATCGACCAGAGCAACATCATCTTCCGCATCCCGACGCCCCTGTTCGGGCTAGGCGTCGTGGAGAACATTCCGGATGCGTCGCTCAGATCGCAGGAGGCGAGCCTCCAGACCCTGCAGGCTGCGCTCGGCATCACTTCCGGCGTGTTCAACATCAGCGGCAACGACGGAACCATCACGCGGTTCGGCTGGAAGGCGCAGAACAAGTCGCTGCTGATCTTCGCCGGCGAGGCCTACAACGTTGAGCAGGGCGTCACCAACGAGGCCTTTCCCGACGAGCGCGACACCACGTCCGGATGCGTGTTCAACGCCACCCCGGAGGATTCGACCGTTCTCGCTGTGACCGAGTCGTCGGGCAGCCCGGCGTCGGATTTCTCCTCCGACGTCGTCAATTTCGCCGCCTTCGCCCGCCTGCTGGCGCCGCCAACCCCGGCCGCTTCGACCAGCCACACGACCAACGGGGCCCAGCAGTTCGACAATATCGGCTGCACCCGCTGCCACATCCCGCGTCAGCGGGCCGCCAACTCCCCGTTCGGCGGCATGAGCAGGCTGATCATCAGCCCCTACAGCGACTTCGCCCTGCACAACATGGGCACCGGCCTTCAGGACCAGATCAGCCAGGGCGTGGCCAACGGCCAGCAATTCCGCACGGCTCCGCTGTGGGGGCTCGGCCAGCGGCTGTTCTTCCTGCACGACGGCCGTGACAACGACCTCCTCGAGGTCATCGGCGATCATCAGAGCCCGGGCTCGGAAGCCAATCAGACCGTGACCAACTTCAACAATCTGTCGTCGACCAACCAGCAGGATATCCTGCTGTTCCTGCGCTCGCTTTGATGCTTCGCTGCGCGGCGGACGGCCCGGCCGTCCGCCGCGTGGTCTCCCGGACTCCCGCCATTCCTCGGACGGTAGCCTCGTGGCTTCGAGGCGCATTCGAGCGCAGGCTCGGAGGCCAATCAGGTGATCACCCTGTTCACTCTGCTGCCGGTGGTCGAGAAGCAGGAGATACTGAGCTTCCTGCGGTCGCTCTGACGCCTGTCCCCCGCGGCGGGCGGCTCGGCCGTCCCTCGCGCAGAGCTTGGCGGCCAGACCCGGCCACGGCCCGCCTCACGCGTGCGATCAACCTACGGACGGGTCCGCACGTCGGCCCCGCGGCGCGTGAGCCGGGCGAGGGCTAAGTCGCGTGCACGATTGCTGAGGTCGGCGACGGCGTCGCGCAGGATGGCCACCTTGAGGCCACGGGCCAAGGCGCCCTTGGTGGTGGCCGTGACGCAGGCACGGGCCATCAGGCCCGACAGGACCACTTCGTCGACGCCTTTCTCCTGCAGATGCACGGCGAGGGCGGGGTTGGAGAACGCATCACCCCGTTGCTTGGCGAAGTAGGCGACCCCATCGATGGGAACCCGCGCGTCCCATTGCGCGCCGGCGGAGCCGGCCACGGCGGAGTTCCTCCGCAGCAGGTTCATGACGAGATCGGACGGTCGCAACTCGTTGCCGATGGCGATGATCGGCATGCCGTCGGCGCGGGCGGCCGCAATGGCCTCGTTG